>JAYUYX010000236.1:0-20067 GCA_043752205.1 Chitinophagaceae bacterium | reverse complement strand
CTTATTTTGCCGATGTTTTTATGTTTGAAAAATATCCTGATGAGGTGAAGGCTTTACGTCCGCCACTTTCTTTGTTACTTGATCATTTAGATTATATTGTAAAACTTATCGGGGTAGATCATGTTGGTTTGGGAAGCGATTATGATGGTGTTAATTCTTTACCGCAACAGTTAGATGATGTAACGGCCATGCCCCTTATTACCAAAGAACTTCTAAAAAGGGGCTATCGTAAAAAAGACATCCGCAAAATACTGGGGAAAAATTTTCTGCGGATATATGAAGCGAACGAACCAAACAAAAAATAAAAGTTTTTATGAATACACTTGTTGCAAACAGATCCCGTATTCAATCTATTGACCTGTTGCGTGGATTGGTGATGATCATCATGGCGCTGGATCATACCCGGGATTTTTTTCATACTACAGCCTTTACCGAAGATCCGCTGAACCCGGCAACCACTACCCCCATGCTTTATTTCACCCGCTGGATAACGCATTTCTGTGCGCCGGTATTTGTTTTCCTGTCGGGTGCATCTATTTATTTGCAAAGCCTTAGAAAAACTAAAAAGGAGCTCAGCCTCTTCGTGATCAAAAGAGGGCTGTGGCTGGTTATTGTTGAAATCATTGTGGTAAATTTTGCATTCAGTTTTGATATTTATTTTAGTGCTGTCGGCCTCACAACCATCTGGTCAATCGGCATCAGCATGATCATACTCGGCCTGTTCATCTGGCTGCCCTTTCCATTAATACTTGTTAGCGGTATTATTATTGTATTCGGTCATAACCTGCTCGACCTTTATGAAGAAGGAAGGGAGAGTTTCTCAATATGGTATTCCTTGCTTCATCGTGTGGGATTTTATCCTTTAAGTGAAAATTTTACGCTATTTGTGATGTATCCTTTTCTTTCCTGGGCCGGCTTAATGATGCTGGGCTATTGTTTTGGCAGACTTATTTATAATTATGAAGGAGCGCAAAGAAAAAAAGTATTGCTATGGCTTGGCCTTGCCGTTACAGCATTCTTCATCGTCATTCGCATAGCAGATGTTTATGGGGATCCCGATGTTATAAATGGGACTGATAAACCTCTAGATTCACTTTATACTTTCCTTGAAGTAGCAAAATATCCACCCTCCTTATTATTTATGTGTATGACGATCGGGCCGGCCATTATATTCCTGGCTCTTTTTGATAAAGCATCCGGTGCTGTAGCCAGGTTCATTTCTGTTTACGGAAGAGTTGCCTTTTTTTATTATGTCCTTCATTTCTTCCTGATACATATTGTAAGCTCGATATTCTTCCTGCTACGGGGACATAGTTTCGCAGAAGGAATATATCCCAAAGGCGAATTCCCAAATTTTATCAAGCCTGGAGAAGGATATAATTTATTTATTGTTTACCTGCTTTGGATCGGGATCGTGGCGGTGCTTTACCCATTATGCAAATGGTATGATGGCTATAAGACAAGGCATAAAGAAAAATGGTGGCTGAGTTATTTATAAATTAAAGATCTGAACCACATAGGGAACAAAGCTATGTTCCTATGTGGTTCAATTATTCCTAAAACCAAAAGCTATGACCGGAGAAGAAATAACAACCGACAGATCAAAGATCCCATTGAACAGGGTATTGGGATTATTCACTACTGTATTATTGGTAACAGGTATCATGATCGGCTCCGGTGTATTCAAGAAGATCATTCCCATGTCGCAAACCGGTTTAAGTGAAGGCTGGATACTGGGCGCCTGGATCATTGCCGGTATCATCACCATGTTTGGGGCATTTACCATTTCAGGACTGTCTTCTTTAACAGAACAATCAGGTGGTATTTACGAATACCTCCGTCTCTCCTTTGGTAATTTCTTTTCTTTCTTATTTGGCTGGACAGATTTTACGATCATCGGCCCGGCATCCATCGCAGCGCTTGGTTACATCTTTGCACAAACAGTAAACTCCTTTGTTCCGCTTGCCAACCCGCTTCAATCATTAGAACATATTTCTTTCGGTATCATTACACCTTTTGCAAATTCCGGGATCAAACTCCTCGCCATTGCTGCTATCGCTTTACTCACATGGATAAATTATCTAGGCGTAAAAAAAGGAGGAGCAATAAGTAATGTCATCACTTCGGCCAAGATACTGGGCATACTTATAATAATTGTCTTTGGGTTGTCTTATACAGCACCGGCGATAAATGATGTTGCAGAAAACATAGCTGCTCCTGTTGAACTGAACGGCGCCGCTTTTTTCACCGCTATGTTTGGCGCCATGCTCAGCGCCTTCTGGGCTTATGATGGCTGGAGCAATATCACTTATGTAACCGGCGAAATAAAAAACCCGAAGCGTAACCTTCCGCTTGCCATAATGATCGGTGTAAGTATTGCCATGTTCTTATACGCGATCGTTAATTATGCTTACATGAATGTATTGCCTTTGGAAAAACTTAAAGCGGTCGACCAGAACACGATCGGTGCCGTGGTTGTTGCAGAAACAATGATCGGTAAAACAGGCAGAACGCTGATCGTACTACTAATCATGGTAAGTGTGTTCGGTTCGCTTAACGGCGTTATCATGGCGCATACCAGGGTGTATTTTCAAATGGCACGGGAAAAATATTTTTTCAAAGGCTTTGCAAAAGCACATCCGAAGTACAGAACACCTTATATATCCCTGTTCTATACGTTTATCTGGAGCAGCGTATTGGTAATGTCGGGCACGTTCGACATACTTACAGACATGGTGATCTTTGCAGGTTTTCTTTTTTACGCAATGATAGCAGTTGCACTTTTTAAAATGAAAAGGAATGGAACGATCAAAACAAAAGTGATCGGTTATCCTGTTATACCTGTTATACTTATTTTATTTTCCGCAGCGCTTATCGTAAATACATTTATGGTGCATACTACGTATTCGTTGATCGGGCTGGGACTGATCTTAACCGGCGTACCTTTTTATTTTTATTTTAAAAGAAAGAATAGTTTGGGAGGTGAATGAAACAAATAAAATAATAGCAACCGCTTAAGGTTAATATTTTGAACCACATAGGCACATAGAAACATAAATGCTCACATAGAATTCTATGTGTTTCTACCTATTGTACACTATGTTTCTATGTGGTTCCATAACTAGCAGTAATAATTTTTTAATCAACTCCCCCCTTCCTGGTTGGCGATCTTTGCTCTGGCCATTTGCCGGGTTCCCCCGTACGTGAATTTATCGGAAGTATTATTTTATCACGGGAAGTCTTGGCCGGATCTTCACAAGCCATGTAAACCATTATAGCAGTAAGAATGGCATTGTTGCGTACATCATCAAAAACAATTTTATCATAAGTATCCCTGTTGGTATGCCAGGTATAGCTCCCATACAACCAACTGTTCGAGCTAAGGCTAAATGCCGGAACACCGGCTGCAACAAAGGAAGCATTATCCGATCCGCCACCGGCGGGCGTACCTGGAAACCTTGTTTCCAAAGCCTGCTTATAATTATTTGGAACTTTTGCAAGCCAGCGGCTTAAATATTCATACGAATGCAGAAAGCCGGCACCTCCTAAGGTCACAACTCTACCTGTCCCATTATCCTGGTTAAATAATGCCTGCAGGTTCTTTACAATATCCGGATGATCTTCTACAAAAGCCCTCGAGCCATTCAAACCCTGTTCTTCACTACCCCAATGTCCTACCAGTATGGTACGTTTTGGATTTGGATAGAATTTTTTCAGTATCCGCATGGCTTCCATCATTACGATTGTACCAGTACCATTATCTGTAGCACCTGTTGCACCATCCCAGGAATCGAAATGCGCAGATAACATCACATACTCATCCGGTTTCTCTGTTCCTTTTATTTCAGCAACGCTGTTGTAGGTTGCTGTCATGCCCAGGTCTTTTGAATCGGCACGAACACTGATCTTTGGATTTTTACCAGCCTCTATTAACCGATACAAAAGCGCATAATCTTCAAGCGCTATATCTACTGTTGGAATTTTAGTAGTGCTTGCACCAAAAATTTTATTCACCCCAAAACCTGCTGACCAAAGCGAACCAACGATACCAACGGCTCCTGCTTTTTCCAATGCCAGTGCAAGATTTTTATTGCTCAGTCCGGTTTTGCTTATGCGCTTGCGCCAGGCATCAGTCTGCGCTGTACGGTCTTTCTTCATTTTTTCAAACGATTCCTTGGTTCCAAATTCTTCCCAGTTATAATCAGGCCTGCCCGTAGGTTGCTTCATGGATATCATCACAAACTTACCTTTCACATTGGGCAGCCATTGTACATAAGCCATTGAATCTGCCAGGTCGGGGATGATGATGAGTTCTGCAACAACCGCCTTGCCACCTGTGTTAGGGCTCCAGGCCAGTTGTGTTCCTTCCAGTGATTTTACCCAGGGCACCAGCATATCAATATGGGTAATGCCCCTTTCCCAGCTACGCCATTCGCCCCATTTTTCATTGCGTGCAGTTATTCCCCATGCACCATATTTTGCAAGGGCCCAATCATGCGCCTGTTGCATCTTTGGCGTACCCACTAATCTTGGCCCAATGCCGTTCATTAATTCGTCAGCCAGTTTTTCGAGCTGGGAATTTTCGGTAGCCTCCTTAATGATAGAAGCCACCATTAGAGAATCCTTGCCTTGTGCCATGCCGGGTGCCGGAGACAGGCAAATGATCAGCAACAGGGTTATAATATTTTTCATATTGCAATAATTTAGATGAACTTTTTTGGTGCATTGAAGTTAGGCATTCGATACAATATTTTGCAGGAGTTTTGTCATTTCGACGCAGGAGAAATCTATCAGCCTATTTGTTTTAGATGTCTCCTGCGTCGACATGACAGTGCGTTTTATGAAAAAAGAAAACTAAGTTTATACAATTAAATGAACCTCATATGAAAAAAATAATCTTCTTAATCTCACTCACCATATTCAGCTGCAATATTTTTGCCCAGCCTTTTTCAAAAAATGAGATCAGTCGCTGGCAAAAACAGGCAAAAAACGTTACCATCATTCGTGATAACTATGGTGTGCCGCATATTTATGGTAAAACAGATGCCGATGCGGTTTTTGGTTTACTGTATGCACAATGCGAAGATGATTTTAAAAGAGTGGAGATGAACTATATTGAAAAGCTGGGCCGATTATCAGAAGTTAATGGAGAAAAAGACCTCTATAATGATCTTTTGATCCGCCTGGTGATAGATACTGCCGATGCCATTAAAGATTTTGCAAAAGCACCTGGCTGGTTAAAGAAAATTTTGAATGGATATGCTGATGGTATAAATTATTATCTGTACAAAAACCCGAAGGTAAAACCGGTATTATTAAAACGCTTTCATCCCTGGTACCCTTTATTGTGGACCGATGGAAGTATTGGCGCCATAAGCACAGGTGGAATGACAATAAAAGAATTAAAGGATTTTTATTCCGGTGAAGAGAAGGTTGGTGATGCTTCCATTACTTACAAAGAAGAATTACTTACCGGCTCAAATGGTTTTGCTTTTTCGCCAAAGATCACCGAAAGCGGTAATGCTATTTTATACATTAATCCGCATGTAACATTTTACTTCCGTCCCGAAGTGCATATGGTTAGTGAAGAGGGTTTGAATACCTATGGTGCTGTTACCTGGGGACAGCCATTTATTTACCAGGGTTTTAATGCACATTGTGGATGGATGCACACATCCAGCGATGCCGATATCTCTGATGCATATATTGAGAAGCTCAGCAAAAAAAACAACCAATGGTTTTATGAATATGCCGGAAAAGAAAAACTGGTTTTACAAAAATTGATCAACTTAAAATATAAAACAGGAACCGGGATTGAAACAAAAATTTTTAATACCCTATTTACACAGCATGGCCCCATTATGGCAAAGCGCAATGGGCAGCACCTTAGTTTACGACACAACAACCGGGATATGAAAGGTTTCATGCAAAGCTGGTTGCGTACAAAAGCCAATAGTTTTGCGGCCTTCAAAAAAACAATGGATATGGGTGCAAACCCCAGCAACAATACAGTATATGCCGATGGGGAAGGCAATATTGCATACTGGCATGGTAATTTTTTACCGAAAAGAGATCCAAAATATGACTGGAGCAAGCCAGTAGACGGTACTATTTCAGCCACAGAATGGAAAGGCTATCATCCGGTAAATGAAACGGTCCATATTTATAATCCTGAAAACGGGTGGCTGCAAAACTGTAACTCCACTCCTTTTACTGCAGCCGGAGAATTCAGCCCTAAGAAAAAAGATTATGCAAATTATTTAGCACCCGACGGGGAAAATTTCCGTGGCATAAATGCAGTTAGAGTTTTAAATGAAGAAAAGAAATACAATCTTGATAAAGTAATAAAGACCGGCTATGATACCAGGCTTACGGCTTTTGAAATTTTGGTACCTGCATTGATAAATATGTATGAGACAAAAATTGTTTTAATCGATACTATATATCCACATTTAAAAGAAGTGATAGCAGTTTTGAAAAGCTGGGATTACCGCAGCGGTGAAAATTCTGTTGCTACAACATTGGCAATTGAATGGGGAGAAGACCTTTTGCCCTTCATCAACAAAATAAATCACACAAACGACCAGGTTGAAAAAACAAAATATTTTGCTGCAAATGCAACTATCAATGAATTAGTGTATCCTATGCTGGCTACCATTAAAGAATTACAAAATAAATTTGGTACATGGCAAATGCCCTGGGGTGAGGTCAACCGTTTTCAACGTATCGGGAATGATGTTGAAAACAGGTTTGATGATAGTCAACCCAGTTTTCCTGTTGGTTATGCCTCTGCAGTATGGGGGATGTTACCTTCTTACAGCAGCAAAACTTTTCCAGGTACTAAAAAAAGATACGGCTATAATGGCAACAGTTTTATTGCAGCCGTTGAGTTTGGAAAAAGAATAAAAGCAAAGTCATTATTGGCCGGGGGACAAAGTGGTGATGTAAATTCAAAACATTTTTTTGACCAGGGGTTGATGTACAGTAAAGGGCAGTTTAAAGATGTTTTGTTTTATAAAGAAGATGTAATGAAGTTTGCGGAAAGAACTTATCACCCCGGAGAGAAATAAAACAAACTGCAGAGTCGGAGAGGCGGAGAGAAAAGAATTATTCTAGATATAGCTCTGCGCCTTTGCGTCTCTGCGGTAAAAGATCATTTCTTCGGCACCTCCTGTATATGGTACTCCTGTATCAATGCAGGATTCTCCGGCGACAGCGTAAAAAATATTTCCATATTTATCTTTTCGCCTTCAATTATAAATGAACCCCGTAATTGATTCTCTGGCTTCATTTCCTTTACAGCAATTATTTTTCCTGCTTTTGCATAAAGATCCTTGGCCTGTTTCTTTAAACTGTCTATCGGGTAATCAGGAAAAAAGTTCTCAGCAAAAATGCCGCTCTGCTGTGCATTATTCCACTCCGGTAAGATCTTCAAAAGCTCATTCATACGTTGGTCCAGTATTTTTGATGGCAGGATCTGTCTTGGCTGCAGACCCGCTATTTTAATTAATGTATCCAACACCCTCAGGTTTACGCCTCCCATTGGTGCATAGGTCCGGTTTGCAAATGCAACTACACCAATGCCATAATCGGGCATAATACGCCACTGGCTTCCAAAGCCCGGTAGCCCACCACTGTGAGAGATATAGGTTTTACCATCGCAATCTTTCATCCAGCCCAGGCCATAACAATAGGCTGTTGTAGTTGCACAGGTTCTTCCATCAGGGAAAATAAAATTTGCATTAAATGCATTCACCCGCCAGGGATGATGCATCTCCCTCACCGAACTCCTTTTTACAGGACCATCATCTTTTACATTGTTTGGCGGCCATGCACTCATATGAAAAGCCATATAGTTTGCAAACTCATCAATAGAACTGATCATAGCACCCATAGCGCCCCAGCTTCCGTCTTTGGTATCATGGAGCAACACTTCTTCATTCCATTTTTCATTCAGCCAGCGGTAACCATGTGCCAGTTTATCGGCAGCCACATCTCCATACTCATAGGTTGCTGTTTTCATACCCAGTGGTTCAAAAATATTTTTTTTAATATAATCCTGGTATTGCATTCCTGAAACCTTGGTAATGATCTTTCCCTGTAATGCAAAACCAAGATTGCTGTATTCATATGCAATACCCGGTGGATTTGAAAAACTGATCTGTTTACCAATGAAATCCATCAGGTCTTTTTCAGTATCAGCAAGCTGCCTATCGCCCCATGGATTATCTTCGGGAAAACCTGCGCCGTGCGTCATTAAATGGCGGATAGTAATATGTGGCGCATCGGCTGTTGGATACTTTAAATTTTTTAGTTCAGGGATATACAAATAAGCAGGGTCGTCTAAATTCAGCTTCCCTTCATCCCGCAGTTTTAAAATAGCCATGCAGGTAAAGCTTTTGCTCATAGAAGCAATGCGGAATAATGATGCAGACGTGGCCGGTATCTTCTTGTCAACATCGGTATAGCCATAACTGTTCTTATAAACCAGCTGCCCGTCTACAACCAGTCCAAAGGAAATTGCAGGGAAATGATTATCGGTTGCATGTTTTTTATAAATGCTGTCGATGACTGCAAATGCGGCTTTTATTTTATCAAGCCGGTTACTGTCGGTAAAAACAGCGGGCATGTAGGAGCTGTCGTACAAAGTTGAAGAAGCAACCGTTTTTTCCTTTTGATCGCAGGATATTAAAGCAATGCCAAGTGCAATGAATAAAAAATAATTTCTCATGTTACAATTATATTTTGGTGGGAAGAACTGGGATTGAATATACTACTAATTAAGAATTCAATACTTTGAACTGTCTTTTTTATCAAGCAATACTACAGTTACAAATTCGATAGGTTGTTGGGATGCTTTGTCAATGATGGTACCGCTTACATTTGTTTTGCCTTGTTGAGCGAACGCAGGATTAATTGCTATTATGAAAATAAAAACAAAACAATATCTCATTAGAATACTGCAATTATTAATAATTCAACAACTTCATTACAGCCTCATCCAGCCTGCTGTACGCCATAAAATTTTTCTCCAGTTCTAAATTAAAAGGAATGGGTGTATCAAGCGATGCACAGCGCAGTACCGGTGCATCCAATGCATCAAAACAATGCTCACCGATCCAGGCGGCGATCTCTCCGCCAATGCCGCCAAGCAAGCTATCTTCATGTAGAAGTAAAACTTTTCCTGTGGCTGTTACAGCTTCTTTAATAGCAACATAGTCTAATGGGAGTAATGTTCTCAGATCTAAAATGTGAATGGATATATCCGTATGATTCTTTGCATACTCCATCGCCCAATGCACTCCTGCACCATAAGTAATGATGCTGATATCATCGCCGCTGGTAACCAATCTTGCTTTCCCAATTTCCACTTCATAATATTCCTCCGGCACTGGCCCGCTTACAGAACGGTACAAAGCTTTATGTTCAAAATATAAAACAGGATTGGGATCATTAATAGCAGCAATCAATAAACCTTTTGCATCGGCTGCTGTGCTTGGGTAAACAACTTTTAATCCTGCTGTATGTACAAACCAGGCTTCATTGCTTTGAGAATGGAACGGACCAGCACCAACGCCACCGCCTGTTGGCATACGTATCACCACATCAGCATTTTGTCCCCAGCGGTAATGGATCTTAGCCAGGTTGTTTATTATTTGATTGAATCCCACAGTTGCAAAATCGGCAAACTGCATTTCCATAATGGCCTTATATCCTTCTAAACTTAAACCCAATGCTGCACCTACTACAGCGCTTTCGCAAATTGGTGTGTTGCGTATTCTTTCTTTTCCAAACGCTTCTACAAAACCTTCAGTAATTTTAAATGCACCGCCGTACTCCGCAATATCCTGTCCCATGATGATGAGGTTGGGATGTTTGACCATACTTTGATGCAGGGCTTCTTTGATGCCATCAATGAAGCGTTTTTCAGGAGAAGAAGAAGTTGAGTCGTGAGTCGTGAGTCGTGAGTCGTGAGTCGAGCTCAAGTCATTATACTGCTTTACTGACCACTGACCACCCACAGGGCCCTGCGGGCTGACCACTGACGGTGCATAAACATCCTTCAATTCATCCTCCGTATTCACTTCCATCGGCCTAGCCTGCCCTGCTATCTTTAATTCGGTTTCTATATATGCCTTCGTTTCAGCCTTTATGTTTTCAACCTGTGTGGCAGTTAAAACATTTTCATCAATAAGATATTGCTCATAATTTTTTACCGGGTCTTTTGTTGCCCATTGCTCAAACATTTCAGGAGGCACATATTTAACACCGCTTGCTTCCTCGTGCCCACGCATGCGAAAGGTCATGCACTCAATTAAATATGGCTTTTGATTTTTGATGCAGTATTCCCTTACGCCTTTAATAGTGTCATACATTGATAAAATATTATTCCCGTCTATCTGTATGCCTTCAATACCATAACCAATGGCTTTGTCCACTAAATTTTTACAACGGTATTGCTCACTCACCGGCGTGCTTAAACCATAGCCATTATTTTCAATAAGAAAGATGACAGGGAGGTCCCATACCGCAGCAATATTCAGTGCTTCATGAAAATCACCTTCGCTGGTACCACCATCGCCTGTAAAAGCAAGTGATACTTTTAGTGGTGAGCCTGTCGAACCATGGCGTAATTTATAAGCCAGGGCAACTCCATCGGCAATAGCCATTTGCGGGCCCAGGTGAGATATCATACCACAGATATGATGTTCTTTACTGCCAAAATGAAAACTTCTTTCACGTCCTTTACTATAGCCTTCCTTATTACCCTGCCACTGCATGAACAGTTTACTCAACGGCATTTTACGGGAAGTGAAAACGCCCAGGTTACGATGCAAAGGCATGATCCATTCATCGGGCTGGAGGGCAAGGGTTGCGCCAACAGAAATAGCTTCCTGCCCTATACCGCTGAACCACTTGCTGATCTTGCCCTGCCTTAATAATACAAGCATCTTTTCTTCTATCATACGGGGCAGCAACAGCTTTTTGTATAGATCAGTTAAGGTTTCGTTGCTTAAATTTTTCCGGTCGAATTGCATAGTTATACATCTGGTAATTGGCCGTAAAGTTAGCTGATGTTACAGGAGCTTACCAAATCACATTTACAGCGCAATTAATGTTACTCAATTGTTAAAACAATTATAAAGCAGTAAGGATATTAAAATTAAATGTGCAATTTTAAAAGCTCCTGCATCTCCCTAAAAACTATCATTTATGAAGCAAATACTCAAACCCGCTGCTGTAACATTGTTTATTTTATCAGCATGTATATTTTTAGCTTTTACAAACTCGCCTAAAAAATCAGGTCAAACAACCGCCACAAAAAATGCCAATCCTAAAATACAGGTTGCCATACTATTAGATGTAAGCGGTAGCATGGACGGTTTAATTGAACAGGCTAAAGCACAGTTATGGAATATGGTAAATACCATGGGCAAAGCAAAATGCAGTGGTGATGCAACCCCCAGAATTGAAATTGCTTTGTACGAGTATGGAAGATCTAACAATGATGTAAAAGCTGGTTATGTGAAAAAAATAAATGGTTTCATAAACGATCTTGATTCGTTATCTGAAAACTTATTTAGTTTAAAGACTAATGGAGGCGATGAATTTTGCGGACAGGTTATTTATAGTTCTTTGCAGGAACTGCAATGGGATGCTTCGCCCGATAATTATAAAGTGATATTTATTGCAGGTAACGAAGATTTTTTACAGGGCAACCTGCATTATACCAAGGCATGTAACGAAGCAAAGAATAAAGGGGTGATAGTAAACACTATTTATTGCGGAGATAAAGCCCAGGGTATAAGAGAACATTGGAATTTAGTTGGGGAATGTGGCAACGGAAGTTTTACAAACATAAATCAAAATGCAAGAGAAGAAGAAATCCCTACGCCATATGACAGTCTGATATATTCCTACAATGAAAAACTAAACGGAACTTATATTGCTTATGGCTCCGCAGGAGCAGGTTACCAGTCAAAGCAGTCTGCAATGGACATGGCTAATACCAGCATGAGCAAAGAAGCAGGAATGAAAAGAATTAAGGCAAAGAGCAACAGTAAGCTGTATAATAATGCCCAGTGGGACCTGGTGGATGCAAAAGAAACTGCTGGTTTTGATATTGCAAAAATTGATAAGAAAATTTTGCCCGATAGTTTAAAATTTAAAAGCACAGCAGAGCTTGAAAAGATTGTAGATGAAAAAAGCAAGGAACGAGGTGCTGTTCAAACAGAAATAACCAAACTTAATGCTCAAAGAGATGCTTATATAGCTACAGAAAAAGCAAAAAAAACAGTTAAGAACAATACTGCTACTTTAGAAACAGAAGTTGAAAAGATCATTAAAGAGCAGGCAAGACGGTATAATATGAATATTCAATAAAAATGAAGTGGTGATGTGTTGGGCTAAGGGACTAAGGAAAGATTTTCTTTAGCTCTCTTAGCCATTTTTTTTCTCCTCCGGGAATGCCTTTTTATGTACCACTGAGTTAAAGAAGGAAAGCAGGGCTCCAAATAATAATGCATGCCAGAAGCTTTCTACTTTAAATCCACCCACAAAATGATCATCAATTAAAATGATGCAGGCATTAATTACAAACAAGAACAGGCCGAGCGTAAGTATAGTGGCCGGCAGCGTTAATAAGATCAATATAGGTTTTACAATAGCATCCAGCAAAGACAATACTACTGCAACTATTACCGCAGTGAGCATATCTTTAATTTCTACTCCCGGCAAAATATAAGCCAGTATAAAAACATTAACTGAACAAACTAGGACCTTAAAAAACCATTTTTGCATGAAGTGTTTTTTTATTTTAACGTGTTTTATATTACAACCAGTTCGTAAAATTGTTCAGGGTTTAAGTATTTTTTTGCCAGGTCCCGAAGCTCTTCTGCCGAAATTGTTTTTATAGTTTCTACTGAGCGATAAAAATAATCATCAGTAAGATCATTCAGTATTAAATTTTTCCATCTGCCCATAATTTGAAAAGGGCCATCCAGGTCTCCCAGAATCGTTCCTATTAAATAATTACGAACCAGTAACAATTCTTCTTCATCAACAAGATCCTCCCTGAGCAATTTCATTTCATTATATACTTCTTTAATAGTGGCTTCGCAAACATCCTTTCCTGCATCTGTACTGATCATCCACGCTGAGTTGTGAATATGGTTCTGTACATAACTGTGTATGCCGTAGGTGTATCCTTTGTCTTCACGTATATTACTCATAAGCCGGGAGCCGAAAAAGCCGCCAAACACTGTATTCAGCACCATCACTTTCATAAAATCAGGATGATGCCTGTTGGGGAAAGAACTGGCGATGCGTATAGCCCCCTGCACACCATTCGCATCGTTTTGTATCCGGTATTTTTTTTCTACTGCCGGCGATTGTATGATCGACGGAAGTTTTTTATTGAAGGGTTTTAAAGTAAGATCGCCAAAAGTATTGTTCAACTGTTCTTCAATGTTACCTGGCAATTTACCACTTACAAACACCACGCATTCTCCATTGAGATAATATTGCTTAAAAAAATCTTTAAGCATATTGCTGTCCAATGCATCGAGGTCGGCAGGGTTGGTGTACTTACCATACGGATGATCTTCTCCATATAAATAAGCATCAATAAGTCTTGTTGCAACAAAATCGCTTTTTTGTACATTAACCTGCAGGCGCTGTTTTGAATTTTGCTTATAGATGCTCAATTCATCTTCTTTAAAAACGGAGTCGGTTATCATATCCCTTACTATAGGCAACAAAGCAGGCAATTGTTTGCTTAATGTTGATAGCGTTACTACTGCTGTTTCATTATAGCACGCCCGGTTGCAATAAGCACCGTAATATTCAAACTCTTCATTCAACTGAAATGCAGATCTTTTAGAAGTACCGTTCTTTAATAAATAGTTGGTTGCAGCTGCTACATTCTTTTGCTGCTCAAACCAGTTGCCGGCATAAAATACCAGCTCTACCTGCAACACATCCTGTGCTCCTGCATCAATTGCATACACAGGTACGCCATTGTTTAAAGTAAAGTGTTGGTAAGGTTTAAGCTGCAGTTCAAATTCTATAGCATCTTTTATGTGTGGTGCTGATTTTCGGTTCATTTATTGGTTTAATTATCAGAGTAATAATACAGGGTATTGCTATTCTGTTCTTCAAAAATTATTTTACTTTGGATCTGTATTTCTTCGGCAGTTACGGCTCGGTAACGATCCAGTTCTTTGTTGATCAGGTCCGCATCACCCATCAGTTCATACATAGCGAGGCTGGCGGCCCGATTAGTAATGCTCATGTCTTCAAAAGCGATCATGCTCTCCGTTTTATTTTTAACTTTATCCAGTTCACGTTCAGTTATGCCTTCCTTTTGCAACTTTATTAATTCTTCATTAATGGCAGCTTCTGCAGCTTCCATTTTTACGCCTTTTACCAGTTTTCCTTCAATGGTGAGCAGGCCTGCATCGGTACTGCCCAGGTGATAACATTCAATATTACTAAAGAGTTGTTTTTCTTTTACCAATGCCTGAAACAGGCGTGATGATCCGCCGCCACTTAAAATTTCGGTGATGAGATCAGCAGTATAATACCGCATATCGGTACGGGGATAAATATGCCAGCATTTATATAATGCATCAAGTGGCACCTTTGCTTTTATAGTATTGCTTTTTGCGGCTGTCTGCTTTGGTTCTGCAGGCAGGTTACGTACATATTTCTCACCAGCTGGAATGGGCGCAAACCATTTATCAGTAAGCCGCTTAACTTCTTCAATAGTTACATTGCCTGCTACAACAAGAATTGCATTACTGGGATTGTAGTGCTTGTGAAAGAATGCTTTTACATCATCGAGTGTTGCATTTTCAATATGGCTAAGTTCAGCACCTATCGTCATCCAGCGATAGGGATGCACTGTGTAAGTAAGCTGCCTCATCTTATGCCATACATCTCCGTAAGGTTTGTTGATATAATGCTCCTTAAATTCTTCCGAAACAACTTTGCGCTGTACCTCCAGGCTTTTTTTACTGAATGCCAGCGACAGCATGCGGTCACTCTCAAGCCAAAAAGCAGTTTCCAGATTTTCAGCTGGCAGCTGGCAGTAATAATTGGTAAGATCGTTGGTGGTAAAGGCGTTGTTATCGCCACCCGCCAGTTGTAATGGCTCATCATACACCGGTATATTTACACTGCCGCCAAACATCAGGTGCTCAAAAAGATGTGCAAAGCCGGTTTTAGCGGGATCCTCGTCCCTTGCACCCACATCATATAATACATTAACCACCGCCATGGGAGTGCTTTTATCCTGGTGAACCAACACTTTTAAGCCGTTAGCTATTTCAAATTTTTCAAACTGAATCATGTGCAAATGTACGGAGGCAGAACAAAAACAGATTAAGTTTAACGGATGCTTATTGTATTAATAGTAAGTTCTTTTAAAATACCATCACGCCTTATTAAAACTTTGATAGATTCATATGGCTTTTGTAAAATGTATTTATAAGCCTGCATGTTCAGGGTAAAGTTTCTGTTCACGGCCATAATTTCATCATTGATTTTAAAATTTGCTTTATCGGCTGGCGAACCGGCAATCACATCTTCAACCATTATTTTACCATCAACATAATAAATGCCCAGCCCGGTATAGGCATAATCAAAATCCTCATTAAAATGTTTATTAGGTATAATATGGATCTCCCGGTTAGGATAATTGATAACCATATTGAACCGGCGTAAAATATCATTGCCCAATAGTCCGCCGGTAAAGGGATATGATGTAACATTATAATTGTCTTTGTATAAATATGTGGGCACCGAACGGAATTTGTAAGGGCCAATTTTTACTTCTTTAACAATGGTAAGCCGCATCTGCAGTTTACCCCCCATACCCTCGGCCTGCGTTACCACTGGCTTTCTCCTGCTTAATAAGATCCCGCTGTCCTTTGCAAATTTTTCGCTCAGCAATAAACAAAGGCCAGCTCCTGTATCAATATAAAAATTAAAGCTGAGGCTTTTCTTGTCTTTCACATTCAGCCATTGAATGGGCAGGTTTGTAAATGCCGGGTGCATCAGGTAGCCGTATTTGGGATAATCAACTCTTCCGGGACTATACACTTCAATCACGCTACTGTCGAAGTTGATCTTAACGATATAGCGGCTGAAAAAACTATAGCCGATGATCCCATCAACCTTTTCGCCATAAACACTTGTGAGTACTTCATAATTATTTACATGAAAGTTCAGGTGTTCAATTTTAAGCCCCGGTAGTGAAAGACTTTGATCAAATGCAAATGCAACTTTACGGATGCCGCCAATACCGGTGACGGTGGTATCACTTGGTTTAAGCGGAATTTTAAATTCCTCGCAGGTGCTGGAGTCAAGTGAAATGCCTCCACTGCCAGTATCTAATATAAAGTTTAAAGTATCTGGCACATTGCCAAAGCATGCCTGTATTACAATTACGCCACCGCTGAATTGTTTAAAAGGAAAACGGGTAATGAATTTGGCTTCTCTTTGAGGTAGCAGTTCCTGTGCCTGCAGACCGGCAAGTGTAAATAAATAAAATATGATAAAAAACGTCTTCTTCATGCCATGTTCATTCGAATTTACAACCTATTGGATGTACTTTTGTTGATTATTACACAAATGGAGAATACATGCAATTAAATGATCTATATCAAAAAGCACTAAGGTTTGAATTCTTATCTGTAGAGGAAGGCATGTTCCTGTTTGAAAATGCTGCTTTAGCTGAATTGATGTTTGTTGCAGATGAGTTAAGAAAAAAACAGGTGCCGCATGGTAAGGTTACCTGGCAGATAGACCGGAATGTAAACACCACCAACGTATGCATAGCCAATTGTAAATTCTGTAATTTTTACCGCATACCCGGCCATGCCGAAGCATATATAACAGATATTGAAACGTATAAAGCAAAGATTGAAGAGACTATCAAATATGGCGGTGACCAGCTTTTACTACAGGGCGGGCACCATCCGCAACTGGGCTTAAGTTTTTATGTAGATCTTTTTGCAGCACTTAAGTCCCTTTATCCAAATATAAAATTACATACACTCGGCCCGCCGGAAATTGCACATATTACCAAGTTGTCCGCAGGATCCGGTGGAGAAAAGAAGACTCACCGGGAAGTATTGACTGCATTAAAGGAAGCCGGCATGGATAGCTTGCCCGGCGCAGGCGCCGAAATTTTAACTGACAGGGTAAGACGCCTGATCAGCAAAGGAAAATGTGGTGCACAGGAATGGCTGGATATTATGCATGAAGCACACAAACTCAACATCACCACATCGGCCACCATGATGTTTGGCCATGTGGAAACATTGCAGGAAAGATTTGAGCACCTGGTAAAGATAAGAGAAGTGCAAAGTCGAAAACCTGCTGAGGCAAAGGGTTTCCTGGCTTTCATTCCGTGGACATTCCAGGATGTTGATACCCTGCTGGCCAAAATACGTGGCGTACATAATTTAACTACTGCCGAAGAATATATCCGTATGATTGCCATGAGCAGGATTATGTTACCTAACGTTTTAAACATACAGGCCAGCTGGCTAACTGTAGGTAAGCAGGTTGCCCAGATCTGTTTGAATGCAGGTGCAAATGATTTTGGAAGTATCATGATAGAAGAGAATGTAGTAAGTGCCGCAGGTGCTCCACATCGTTTTACCAGCACAACCATCCAGTCTGCTATAAAAGAAGCCGGATTTGAACCACAGTTGCGGAACCAGCAATATGAATGGCGAAAGATTCCTGAATCTATTGTTGAGCAGGTTGTAAATTATTAACGCTTTTCCCTTTTATGAAAAAAGAAAAAAAATTGCTGCGCCGTTTCAGGATGATCGGCATTGCAGAGGGCATATCTTTTTTGGTTTTATTATTGGTCGCCATGCCGATGAAATATTTTATGCAGATACCTGAAGCTGTAAAATTTACAGGCTGGGTACATGGTGCACTCTTTGTTGCATTTATGTATTGTGCTTTTGAAGTAATGGGCACATTAAAAAAAGATCTTCTTTGGTTAGCTAAAGCCTTTGCCGCTGCCATTATCCCCCTTGGTACTTTTATTTTTGACCGGCAGTTAAAAAAGGAAGAATCAGTACTGGTGGGTTGACACTGCAAGTTGATTGTAAGCCTTATTATAAAATTGTGTAATAAAGCATATTTAACAATCTATAAAAACACTCAGTGCAATAAGACGGTTTATTTTTTTTAAATTTGGGAGATTCAATTCAATTTATATGAACAAAACTATACTGCTCAAAAGAACATTTTTATTTGTTCTTGCTGCGGCCGCAGGCATACAGATTAAGGCGCAGGATAAATCCGCTACCCTTCACCAGCTTAATTCGCTATTAATAAGTACCGTGATGGTTGATTTCTTTTCGCCACCTGTTGCAAGCCGTATCTATGCTTATCCCAACATTGCTTTTTATGAATGTATCCGGCTGGATGATGCATCTTTACCAGCGGTTGCCTCAAAGTTGAACGGCCATGTTAATTTACCTGCTGCACCTGCTAAGGGTAAGATAGATAATTTTATTGCTGCCTGCCTTTCCTACTCGTACGTAGCTCAAAGTCTTGTTGGTTCTGAATATAAGATCGAGGACTGGAGAAAGATCTTCCTTGATTCTCTTTCAAAAACCAAAACCGATTCTACAATAACAACGAACTCCATTCTTTATGCAAGAACAGTTGCCGACAGTGTGATCGTTTGGATAAAAAAAGATAATTATAATCAATCCCGGGGTATGCCCAGGTTCACATTCTCATCAACTGTGGGTGCATGGCAGCCTACGCCCGAAGATTATTCGCAGGCCTTGGAGCCACACTGGACCAGCATCCGAACATTCACACTAACATCGCCTTCGCAGTTCTCGCCAAAAGAAAAACTGGTTTACAGCCGTAAAAAGAAATCTCCATTTTATAAAACTATGATGGAAGTTTATCAAATAGGGGTGAAGCTTGATACAAATCAAAAAGCCATTGCAAAATATTGGGATGACAATCCCAATGTATCTGTAAATATGGGACACCTCAATTATTTTATACACAAGATCTCGCCGGGAGGGCATTGGATCATGATCACCAAACAGGCCTGCCAGGAAAAAAAAGAAACTGTAACACGTTCATCACTGGCTTATACACTTGCCGCCATTGCTATGTTCGATGGCTTTGTTGCCTGCTGGGATGAAAAATTCCGTACCAACCTGGTAAGACCAATAACGGTGATCAATGATTATGTAGATAAGAACTGGCAGCCTTATATCCAAACACCTCCTTTCCCGGAGTTTACAAGCGGGCATGCGGTTGTATCTAATGCTGCTGCAACTGTACTTACTGCGTTATTTGGCGATAATTATGAGTTCACTGATGAAACCGAAATTCCTTTTGGCAATAATTCCCGGCATTTTAAATCTTTTTACGAGGCTTCAAAGGAATCTTCGATGAGCAGGGTTTATGGTGGAATTCACTATCCTGTAACTGCACGTATAAGTATCTTACAGGGAATAGACATAGGGAACCATGTTTTGAAAATACTATCCCTAGCAGCCCGTAAATAAATAAATTATGCACATTAAACATCGCATTTTAAATTTTCTGCTGCTTATTGTTCTTACAGTTAATGCATCGGCACAGCAACCATCCAAGCTTTTTACGCTTCTTCCCGAAAGCAGTACTGGCATTGGTTTCAGGAACGACATTGTAGAAACCCCCAACATGTTCATGTACATGTATGAGAACCTGTATATTGGCGGAGGAGTAAGTGTGGGCGACATTAATAATGACGGTTTGCCTGATATTTATTTTTCATCCACCCTGGGCAGTAATAAATTATACCTGAACCTGGGCAATTTTAAATTCAGGGATATAACAGAAACTGCTGGTGTTAATGGCGGCGATGGTGTTAAAACAGGTATCAACATGGTTGATATCAATAATGACGGATACCTGGACATATTTATTTGCAAGTCGGGCTTTAAAGATCCAAACCTGCGTAAAAAAATATTGTACATCAATAATAAGAACAGCACATTTACCAACAGGGCTGCTGAGTATGGTTTG
>JAYUYX010000235.1:0-20123 GCA_043752205.1 Chitinophagaceae bacterium | reverse complement strand
TTTTTCACAAATGCACATAAATGGGTGAATACACCATTATTTTCGTTTATCCAAGATAGTAATATGATATAAATTACTAATGCTGGCATGTAAATTATTAACTCATGGTATGAACTAGTCAGGGTCAATAAAATAAAAAAGCCGTCCTGTTACAGACGGCTTTTTAAATCGATCTATTCTCTTTATTTCGTTATCCCTTCCAGCGCAAACAAAAATGCATATTCCCTTGCCCGGTCCTTTAATACTTTAAATCTTCCGGAAGCACCGCCATGTCCTGCTTCCATATCGGTATGCAGCAATAATACATTTTTATCCGTTTTCATTTCACGCAGCTTGGCCACCCATTTGGCCGGTTCAAAATATTGTACCTGGCTATCATGCAACCCTGTTGTTATCAGCATATTGGGATATGGCTGTTTACTTACATTATCATAAGGTGAGTATGATTTCATGTACATGTAACTTTCTTTATCTGCAGGATTACCCCACTCATCGTACTCGTTTGTTGTTAAAGGAATAGATGCATCACTCATGGTAGTTACTACATCTACAAACGGCACCTGTGCCACAACACCATGCCACAGATCGGGACGCATGTTTACAACAGCACCCATCAGTAACCCACCGGCACTGCCGCCACTTGTATATAAATGTTCTTTGCTGGTATATTTATTGGTTATTAAAAACTCGGCACAGTCAATAAAATCGGTGAACGTATTTATCTTCTTTTTCATCTTGCCATCTTCATACCAGCTTCTGCCCATTTCCTGTCCGCCCCTGATATGTGCAATAGCATACGCAAAACCCCGGTTGAGCAAACTTAACCTTACACTGCTGAAAGATGCTTCCATACTGGCGCCATAAGAACCATACCCATATAACATCAATGGAGCATTGCCATTTTTTTTGTAGCCCTTCTTGTATACGATCGACATAGGTATCTTTGTTCCGTCTTTAGCAGTTGCTATCACCCTTTCTGTTTCATAATCTTTAATATTATACCCACCCACAACTTCCTGCTGCTTCATTAATTTTTTTTCTTTTGTACGCATATTATAATCGTATACTGAGTTGGGTGTGGTAAGCGATGTATAATTGTAGCGCATTACATCGGTATTATAATCCGGAATGTAGGAAAGGTTTGCAGCATAAGTTGCTTCATCAAATGGCAGGTAATGCGATTTGTTATCTGCGGTATTTAAAATATGTACCTGGGTCAACCCATCCTTACGCTCAGATATAGCCAAAAAGTTTTTAAACAGGTCAAACCCCTGAATCAGTACTTTATCGTTATGCGCTATCAGGTCTTTCCAGGAAGCTGAATCGGTTTTATTTTCTGCTGTTGTCATGATCTTAAAATTCTTTGCCTGCAGGTTGGTGCGTATGTAAAACTTATCTACTGCATGGTCTACATTGTACAATACTTCTTTCATGCGTGGCTGAAACACAGTAAATGTTCCCTCTGGTTTATTGGCATCCAGCCATTTTACCTCTGATGATAAAGTTGCCTGCGAAGTAATGAGTATAAATTTATCCGACTTGGTTTTTCCCACGCTTATATAATTGGTTTGATCTTTTTCTTCATACACGGTTTTGTCTGTCGCAGCATCTGTACCCAGTTTATGCCTTTTAATCTTTTCAGATAAAAGTGTAACAGGGTTTTTTGCTGTATAAAACAAGGTAAGGTTATCATTTGCCCAAACCGGGTCTCCTTCGGTATTGGGAACCTTGTCTTTATATATCTCACCTGTCTCCAGATTTTTAACATAAATATCATATTGTCTCCTGCTCAGCATATCAACACCGTAGGCCAGTAATTTATTATCCGTACTTACATCAAAGCCCGTTGCCGAAAAATAATTATGTCCTTCCGCCATGGCATTCACATCCAGCAACACTTCTTCTGCTGCCTGCATATTGCCTTTCTTCCTGCAGTACACAAAATAATCTTTGCCCTCTACCACACGGCTGTAATAAAAGTACCCGTTTTTAAATGTGGGCACACTTTCATCCTTTTCTTTTATTCTTGCCTTCATCTCTTTATACAGCTCTTCCTGGAAAGTATTGGTACCCTTCATCATAGTATCAAAATAGGAGTTCTCTGCGTTGAGATACTCAACCACTTTTGTACTGTCGGGCCCTTTTTTAAAATAATCATTCATCCAATAATAGTTATCAATACGGGTATCCCCATGAGCCAACAATTCTTTGGGTTTCTTTTCTGCTACCGGCGCCGCTAAACTGTCGGCCCATTTATAAGCTGTGTTTGTCATTTCCGTTTCTTCATTTTTATTACTACATGATGAAATTACCAACGCAGCAATAATTATTGCCGGCATGATCTTGTTTTGCATAAACTGTTATTTTTGGTTGATTAATTATTTCTATGTGCTAATACAATAATGTTTTTAAATTGTTTTTTCTTTCCATCTAAATTAAACACTTCGGTGTAAACAATATAAATACCTACCGAAAGTTTTTGAAATTTTTCTCCCAATCCATCCCAGCGGAAGTTAGCTTTTATACCGCACAAAGCATTCCGTTGCAGGTAACGCACTGCCCTGCCATTTGCATCAAAGATGGTAATATTTGCTACATACCCAGGCGATGGAAAATTGTAATCAATGGTTGCAAAATCATCCATACCATCATTATCCGGCGAAATAATTTCAGGACTTACTGTTATTGTTCCTTGTACCTGCAAGTCTATACGGTACTGCGAATTTTTGTAAGTCGGTGTTCCATAGCCGACATTTGTTGCCGCACTATGCCAGTTATCGGGGTTTTGTGTTGCAGCATTGTAATCAATACGTTCCAGCGCTACGCCTTCCCTGTTATCAATCAGTTTAAAATGCCATTTTTCATCGTACTTTAATTCATCAACAATATTACCCTGGGCATTTAAGATGATCACATCGCCTTCATTATCATTAAAAGATGGCATGGAAGGAACTGTTACAAAGGCATCCATATTCAACGTAATAAAATCTCTTTTAATAATGGCAGGGTCTTCAGTGATAACCATAAAATCCTGCCGAAAAAATAAATAATTATCTGCACTAAGTTGCTTGATATTGCTGATCACACCGGCAGTGTTGCGGTTAGCAATATAGATTTGCTTTAGATCAAGGATCTTATTGCTGCGGTTATATATTTCTACATAATCAGTTCCGTTTGATTTTGGGTTGAATAAGATTTCATTAATAACAATGCCGAAGCTATCTGCCACTTCCGATAAGCCAACCCTCGCTGTATTTTTTGTACCGACAAGGTTATTTACACAATCAGCAACTCCTGAAACGGTAACTGTATAAACTTTATTACGGATCAAAGCAGTGTTCAACCTCAGATTTACTTTATCAAAGGTTGGTGTGAGCGCAATAGCAGATACGGGCACGCCAATTCCATCATTGATCAAATAATTAGCTGCTGTAGCCGCTTTCAAACTATCTAAGGGCTCATTAAAAACCAGGGTGATATTTACACTGTCGGTTGCAAAGGCCCTCAATAATTCTGGCGATGCGGCATCAACATTTATAGCGTTAACTGAATTTCTCTTTCCGGGTGTTCCTCCTCTTATATCAGTACTTGCTTTCCAGTTGTTAAATCCGCTGCAGGGATTCTTTGTATCGATCATCTCTAATGTCCAGCCGCCATCTTTCTTTAATTCATTCTGGTACCAGGCATCTGTATAGCTTACCGCATGAATGATCCTGTTTTGCGGACTGCGTAAATAAATTACATCAGCTGTATTATCAAGCGATGGAAAACTGGTAACAGCAATGGCTGGTCCGTATACACTCATCGCTGCAATTGCACTTCCAGTACATATGATCACAAAACTATCGGGCATTAAATTATAAGCAGGCATAGGCCCGCTTTGCCCTGTGGCATCGCCAATTCTCCAACCCAATAAATTAAATGTTATAGAAGAGGTATTGCGTAATTCTATCCATTCATTATTCGGTAAACTGATCTGAGGCGTTGGGTCGGCCATCAGTTCATCAATTACTATATCGTAGCGGTTAGCAATTTGAGCATTGCTATAATATGCCGAAAAGATGATAAAAAATAAAACCGCAATTACTTTGTTCATAGCAGTCAAGATTGGATGTACAAGTTAATAAAAAATCGTACTTATTTTTTTGTTTTTCTATATGTACTTTTGCGGTCTAAAATTTTAATAAATGAAAGTTGCAGTTATTGGTGCTACCGGTTTGGTTGGCACTAAAATGTTACAGGTGCTGGCCGAAAGGAATTTTCCCGTAGATGAATTAATTCCGGTTGCTTCGGAAAGATCGATAGGTAAAGAAATAAGCTTTAAGGATAAACAATACAAGATTGTTAGCGCTGCTGATGCGATAGCTGCAAAACCTGATGTAGCCATTTTTTCTGCAGGCGGAAGCACTTCGCTTGAACTTGCACCCCAATTTGCAGCAGCGGGTATTACCGTAATTGATAACTCCAGTGCCTGGCGCATGGACCCCACCAAAAAATTGGTTGTGCCCGAAGTGAATGCAGATGTACTCACAAAAGATGATAAGATCATTGCAAACCCAAATTGCTCAACCATACAAATGGTAGTAGTGTTAAAACCTTTACACGATAAATATAAGATCAAAAGAGTGGTGGTAAGCACTTACCAGAGTGTTACGGGTACCGGCGTAAAAGCAGTTACACAGTTAATGAATGAGCGCAAGGGCATTGAAGGCGAAATGGCTTATAAATATCCTATTGATATGAATGCCATACCGCATATTGATGTGTTCTTGGAGAACGGCTATACAAAAGAGGAAATGAAAATGGTTTTGGAAACAAAAAAGATCATGCAGGATGATTTTATACAGGTTACTGCTACCTGTGTTCGCATACCAACCATGGGTGGGCACAGTGAAAGCGTAAACATTGAATTTGAAAATGATTTTGACCTGGAAGAAGTGAAATCGCTTTTAAGCAAGGCCCCCGGCGTTGTTGTAAAAGATGATGTGGCCAACTTTATATACCCCATGCCTTTAACAGCGCATGATAAAGACGATACTTTTGTTGGCAGGATAAGAAGAGATGAAACACAGCCCAATACACTGAACTGCTGGATTGTGAGCGATAACCTGCGCAAAGGCGCTGCAACCAATGCAGTACAGATAGCGGAGTATTTGATGAAAAACAAAATGCTCTAATCCCTCCGCCTCCTGAAGGGGGACTTTGGCGCCCGACATTGCAACACTTTCCTATTTTAAAAAATGATAAAATATCTAATTAAAAGAGCCATCAAAAAATGATGGCTCTTTTGTATAAATACTACAATTCGATCTTCGCTTTAATCTTGCAGTTCCCTCTCCTTCGGAGAGGGGTTGGGGTGAGGCTGTTCCTCCGCCAGCTGGCGGAGGCGGAGGGGTATGGGCTAGGGGCCTATCACCCATGTTTCATTTCCCTTTAGTAATTTATCCAAATCGCCTTTTCCTTTTTTAGCGATCACATCTTCTATCTGCATGGTCATGCTGTCTTCATAGCAGGCCCTGTCCGTTTCAAAAAATACACCAAAAGGTCTTGGTAAATGTCCTTCCAGTTTTGGATCATCAAACATGCGGATCAATATCTGTGCTTTGTAAAAATCTTTTTCATCATGCACCCAAAGGCCATCAGTACCTGCGCCTTCTGCAAGATCCACGATGACGGGTTTAAAGCCTTCTAATTTGATCCCTTTATTTTGCGTAGCGCCAAAGATCAATGGTTTGCCCTGCTCTAAAAATAATACTTCATCCGGTTTACTCTTCTTCTCAGTAAATATTTCAAAAGCGCCATCATTAAAGATGTTGCAGTTCTGATATATTTCAAGAAAAGATGCGCCTTTGTGTGCCTGCGAACGTAAAAGCATAGCCTGCAAATGTTTTGGATCCCTATCCATGGTACGTGCAATAAAACTGGCATCGGCACCCATGGCTAATGCCAGAGGATTAAAAGGATGATCGATACTGCCAAAAGGCGTACTCTTGGTGATTTTATTTTCTTCGGATGTTGGAGAATATTGTCCCTTTGTTAAACCATATATCTGGTTATTGAACAACAAAATATTTACATCAAAATTGCGACGCAGTAAATGAATGGTATGGTTACCTCCAATACTCA
Organism: Chitinophagaceae bacterium; assembly: GCA_043752205.1. Lineage (GTDB taxonomy): Bacteria > Bacteroidota > Bacteroidia > Chitinophagales > Chitinophagaceae > Ferruginibacter. The sequence continues at coordinate 13,997 of JAYUYX010000235.1, read as the reverse complement.
GCCCGTCGCCATCGCCTGTTACTATCCATACACTCAATTCAGGTCGGGCGGCTTTTAAGCCACTGGCCACAGCCGTTGCACGGCCATGAATGCTGTGCATGCCATAGGTATTCATATAATAGGGAAAGCGCTGCTGCAGCCAATACCTGATACGATCACAATATTTTCCCTGGGTATACCAAGCGTAGGCATGATCTTCTGCACCTGTGCCAGGATGGAATAGTCGCCACAGCCCGGGCACCAACGCACTTCCTGGTCGGTTACAAAATCTTTTGCGGTAAGTGGAGCAGCAGTTGTTATTGTATCACTCATGATCTTTGGATTAAGGACTAAAGTTAATTAAAATAAAGGCTCAATAATCATGGGACAATGCTAAATAAATACAAATATCGAACAAGGAACAAGGAAGTAAACTTAACCATACTGTTTTTTGCACGAACTCTTTTATCATATTTCAAAATTCAACATTCCTTGTCCTTATTTCGATATTCAAATGATTAATCAGAATTATCACTTTTCTTTATTTGATTATTTTTTTTAGCAGTTTCTATACTTTTAACAAAGATTGAGATCAACTGGTTATTTTCATCTAAAATGGACAATAAAGAATCTTCCTCATGCCATTTTCTTTTCCTGATTATTCTCAGGCAATTATAGGTTTCTCTTAATTCCTTTGCAGATATCTTCATCTTATGAATAAAGTCATTCCTTGATTCTGCACTTTGTGCCTCCCCATAATTTAATGCCGGTGCTGTTCCGCTCCGCACTAATTGTCCCGCAATATGATTACCGGCAAATGTCTTGGGGAGAGCTTCGGAAATATCAATTATCATATCTGCAAAATTGATCAGTCGTTCATCAAGGTCATACTTTCTTTCCATAAATACAGATTTTCATTAAAAGTATAATGGAATTTAGAAAACCGCAATAGTTGATTAAATAAATCTTTAATGTAGCTGAGTTCCTGCATTTTCTACTTCACAATTCAATATTCCTTGTTCCTTGTTCATTATTCGCAAGCTCCTCCCAATATTCTGCAGCCCTTCTTGTATGGGGTATAACGATTGTTCCGCCAACAATATTGGCCACAGCAAATACTTCGTACATCTGCTCCGTGGTTATACCCAGCTCATGCGATTTTCCTAAGTGGTATTTAATACAATCATCGCAGCGCAAAACCATGGAAGCTACAAGTCCAAGCAGTTCTTTTGTTTTTACATCCAATGCCCCTTCAGCATAGGTATTGGTATCCAGGTTCCATAATCTTTTGATCACCAGGTTCTCTTTGCTGAGGATCACTTCGTTCATCCGGGTGCGGTAATCGTTGAATTCGTTTACTAAATTGCTCATAATATAAAGTATTAATTGAGACACAAAGTTAAACCAGTAGTTTGTAAGTTTAAAAAAGCTGTCAGCCTGCCTGTCCCGATTATTTCGGGGAGCCTGTCGAAGGCGGGTTGGTCTGAAAATATTACTTTGAAAACCCCGGGTTCGACAAGCTCACCCTGACAGACTTTATGAAATAAAATATCCAAACCGGTGGATTGCTGTTAACCTGCCATGTATTATTTGCTGAAACTGTTATAAATTGGAAATTCATTCTGACTGCATGAAAGAATTCTTTACAAAATATAAAAAAGAAGCTGCCCTCATCGCCGGATTGGCGCTTTGCCTGTTCTTCTTTTTTGTTAACCCGCTTGCACTTGCTTTTAAAGCAAAGCTGGTGTTAGCCATTGCAGCATTGATGATAAGCTGGTGGGTGCTGGATGCAATGCCATTACCTGTAGTGGCTTTGATACCTATCGTTCTGTTTCCTTTGCTTAATGTTGGTACCTTAAAAGAAGTAACAAAGTCGTATGCCGATTCTATCATCTTTTTATTTATGGGCGGGTTTTTTATAGGCATTGCCATTGAGAAGTGGAACCTGCACAAACGTATTGCCCTCGGCATCATCAATATCACCGGTACCAATGGCAACCGCATCATCTTAGGATTTATCATTGCCACGGGTTTCTTAAGTATGTGGCTTAGTAATACGGCTACTACCATGATGATGTTTCCCATAGCCATGTCGGTGATTCATGTTATAGCAACACACAACAAAGAAAATACCGGCGTTAAGAATTTTTCTCTCGTGTTAATGTTATGCATTGCGTATGCATCAAACTTTGCACTGGGTACCATTATCGGCACCCCACCAAATGTGGCTTATGTAAATTATATACACGAAAAATTCAGTTATACCATTGGCTTTACCGACTGGATGATCGTGTTCACCCCGCTAACCATTGTGCTGCTTTTTATGCTCTACTGGGTAATGGTAAAATTGTTATTCCCCAATAGAATAAAACATAGCATTGAAGGAAAAAGTTTTATCAAGACAGAACTGAAAGCGCTTGGTAAATTGTCAGCGCCAGAAAAAAGAGTGCTGGCTGTTTTTATTGGTACTGTTTTTTTGTGGATAGCCAAAGATCTTATCAACAGCATACAAAAAGTTGTTGTACTGGATGATACCATTATTGCCATGATGGGTGCTATTACTTTGTTCATTATTCCATCAGGTAATAAGGCGGCAGCAAGAGAAGAACGTTTATTAGACTGGCCCGATACCGGTAAAATGGCCTGGGGTATCTTACTTTTATTTGGCGGTGGCATTGCACTTGCCAAGGCTTTGGAAGATGTAAAATTAATGGACCAGTTAGGAACCTATATCGCTTCGTATGCAACAACCAATACATTTTTAATGATCCTGATCGTTACCACGATATCTGTTTTCTTAAGTGAGGTAATGAGCAATGTGGCGCAGGTAATTGTTATGGCCCCGGTGATCTCTTCGGTTGCAGTGGCATTGCATATGGATCCGCTGTTGCTAGGAATTCCTATGACGCTGGGAGCAAGCTGCGCAAGCATGTTGCCCATGGGCACGCCGCCTAATGCTATAGTTTTTGCCAGTGGCTACATAAAATTAAAAGACATGATCAAAGCAGGATTTGTACTTAATATCATCTGCATTATTTTGGTAACACTGTTCTGCTGGCTGCTGCAGCCGATGATTATGAGGCTGATGTGATTTTTTTGCCACTAATAGCACGGATTTACACGAATAAATTCATTAGTGAAAATTTGTGTAATTCGTGGCAGCAAATAAGATGAACCGTTACTTTTGACTTTTTACTTTTGAATTTTTATTTTTTATACCCAGCATTCCGGGAAGAACTTTCCAGGAAATCCTTTATCCCCTGCACGATCTTATCAGCTATCTGCTGCTGAAATCCTTCATCGAGAATTTTTGCTTCCTCTTCGGGACTGCTTAAGAATAATGTTTCTACCAATGCATTGGGATATTCAGTAGGACTATTGAGCATAAAATTAAAACTGCCATTATTTCCCTGGTCTTTGAGGCCCAGCTCCAGCATACGTTTGTGAATAGCATTGCTTAAACCTTTAAAACCAATATGCCGGTAAAAACTGCTGGTGCCAGTAACCCTTATCGGGTCTGATGAAGAATTTAAATGAATGCTGATCAGCAGGTCGGGCATGCTATCGCGGTAAAATAAAATGCGGTCCTTATTCTCAACAAATTTTTCAGTTGTTCTTGTCATGATCACTTTTGCGCCCTGTTGCTCCAATGCTTTTTGCAGTTTTAAGGATACCGCCAGCGTTATCATTTTTTCTGATGAGCCTGTTGGTCCGCCGGCACCGGTATTGCTGCCTCCATGCCCTGCATCAACTGCAATGGTTAAATTCTTCAATGATAAATTTTGCGGCTGCCGTTTAATTTTTATTACCAGGGCATTGCCTTTGTAATAAATGCTATGCCCCCAATGCTGTGCATGTTTTAATTCGATGGTGATCCTGAACACTTCATCTTCTACCTGCTCATAAAAAACATTTTTTATCTCTTTTGTGTTTTCAAGTTGTGCTATCCAGTTAGTATTATTGGTGGCGCCAAAAACATCAACAATAATTTTAGCAGGATCAACTAATTGAAAACTCTGGTATGGCAATTTTGCAGATAACCCAAGTTGCATATAATCAAAAGCGCTGTCCCCATACACACTCAATCTATCGGTTAATGATTCGGGTGTAAATGTTCCGCTGGGTAAAAAATCAACCAGGTCATCGGGGATATAAGCAGTGCGGTATTTTGATAAGCGTACTTTATAATTACTACCAACCTTTCCAACCACTTTCAATTGTACGTTCGAATCTAAATATCCAATTTTTGCTCCGCCAAGCCTGTCATCACCAAGGCCAAATAATAAATGTGCAAGTCTTCCTTTTGTTACAGCAACATTGGGTGCCAGCGGACCAAACATATTCAGCCAGTAACGGCTTTGCTTTGTCAGCGCTTTACCATTCTTATCAGTTACTGTAACCGGTAACTGGCTTACTAAAAAACTATCATTTTCTTTTATCACATATTCCCCTTGATAAATACCGGGCATTTTATTGTTGGGCATTTCGTATAAAGGAATATTCCCGTTAACCACAACAGTACTGCCGGGCAATGTCTTTACTTTAAATTTTATTCTATCGCCGGGCATTACAAATAAATTGCCTTCCGGAAGGGTTTCAATAGAAACAATATCCAATGTCTTTACCGTATCGGGCGGTGCAGGTAATGTATAATTGTAAGCTAATTTTTTGCTTACTGATTTATCCGATGCTGTAAAAGCGATTAGGTTAAAGACAGTATCTCCCGGCCTTAAATTCACTTCATAAGCAAATCCTCCGGTAGCATACACTTTTACCTCCTGCCCATTTATATTCAGGTTGCAGGTTTTACAGGTACTTCCGATAATAAAGTTTCGGGTGCTTTTTACAATGATATCTGATTTAGCTGGCTCCACCAGTTTTATAAAAGGCTTGTCGGTTAGTTGTGCATTAACCTTTGCACCTGTAAATAATGTAATTATTGCTATTATATATTTCATAGAAATACTAAATTACCAGATTGGTTTAAAACTATTGTATTTATAATGTTAATGCAGTTAGCACCCGTATTTATTGTTTAGTTTTTCATCTATATTTACGCCCATTATATCTAAGAACCTAAACATATGTTACAACCAAAAGACTTGGGCCTGCCTCCCTTTTTTACAGATGTATTTAACAATGCTGTACAAAATAATATTCTTTTGATAGATACAAAAGGAAAAATCTTGGCCATTAACCCTTCATTTTCCAATTGCTTTGGTTACCAACCCCACCAGATTGTTGGAAAGGATATGTCGATATTATTTACGCCCGAAGACCAGGAGAAAGGACTTCCTGAAAAGGAAGTTCAGTCTGTATTAAGTACGGGGCAGGGATCAGATAATAATTACCTGGTAGCGGCTGATAAAAGTAAGATCTGGGTATCGGGTGAATCTGTTTTAGCTAAAAAAGAAGATGGCGGCTCGATCATTATAAAGATCATACAAAATATACATGTTCAAAAAGAATCAGAACTGGAACTGGAAAGGATAAATCTTTTTAATGAAGATATACTTGGCAGCATCAGTAATGTAGTTATTGTTTTGAATGAAAAGATGAAAGTGGTAAAAACAAACTCAGCCTTTACAGCTGTTTTTAATCCCGACGTTAATAGTCCCTGGGATCTGAATTTTAAGACGCTTATCAATCCGCATGATAAAGACAATATACTCATCAACAGTATAAGCGGGGCATTTTCAGATGCTAAAGGATTTTCAAATATATTGGTTGAGATATCCGTTTCGCAAACAGAGAAAAAAATATTTGATACCAGTGGAACCCTTATGGTTTCCGCTACAGGCATAAAAAATATACTCCTGATTTTGCATGATGTTACCTTAGATAAACAATTGCAGCGTGAAAGAGAAGATATCCTTGGGTTTGTAGCGCATGAACTCAGGAACCCCCTTTCCAATATGGGTCTTTGCAATGAGTTGCTCACCATGCAGCTTAAAGAAAAAAAGTATGACGAGATGCCTGAAATGATTCAGCGAGGCAAGAATAATTTAGAACGGCTGAATAAAATGATATCAGAATTATACAATGCAACCAAAATAAGTTCGGGCAATATTAACCTGGAGAAAGTGCCGTATCATTTTGGGAAAATGATACAGGAATCTGTTGAAACAATAAATATTTTACAGCCTGATTACAATATACTTGTTGAGGGCGATGGAGATTTTATGGTGGAAGGCGATTGTTACCGCATGATGGATGTGGTTACCAATTACCTGAGTAACGGCATTAAATATTCTGATGGAAGCACTGATGTATTGCTCACCATTTTACAGGATGAGACTACAGTAACCGTTTCGGTAAAAGATAAAGGATTGGGTATTTCTGAGGCACAGCTTCCCTATATATTCGAACGGTTTTTTCGTGCAGAAAAAACAAAAAACCTGGAAGGACTGGGCCTTGGGCTCTACCTCTGTCAGCGCATAATACTTGCACATTACGGTAAAGTATGGGCACAAAGCGAAGAAGGCAAAGGCTCCACTTTTTACTTTTCAGTTCCGCTTAAGTAACTAATATTGGTTACATCACTGCTTTTCTTTTTGTGGCATAGCTGTTGTTCGTTAATACTCAAAGCCGTACCATGAAAAAGATACTCGTAATTAATAATGACCTGGATTCGATGGGCCTTTTAAAGTTATGGCTCGAATCTAAAACCTACGAGGTACAAATTACCAGCAGCAGTACAGAAGTGCCCCGGCTCATCAATGAATTTAAACCGGGTATTGTAATGGCAGATGTTATGCAAAACAAAGTTGTACATGATCTTAAAGAAGATGAAAGAACCCGCGGTATACCTATTTTGCTCATGTCGGGTTACTCAAAGAAACAACACGATCTGCATCTTAAAGTAGATGATATCATAGAAAAACCTTTCAACTTGCCGTTACTTGAGGTTAAGTTAAAAAAACTTTTAAAGGCCGGCTAATTCATAATACCATCATCCACTTTCCATCCGCATTATGCATATAGGCTAACCCATTACTCATGCTGTACACGGTTTGATCATGCTTACCACTATGCCCGCTGCTTTTTTCATATAACCTATCCCGTTATTCTGGCGGGTAAGGTATACAATCAATGCATTAACTGTTGGCTGTATATCATGCAGCCATTGTTCCTCTTCTTCCTTTACAAAAGCCTGGCTCATAAAATTTTTTAAATTGAAATGAAAAAATTATGCCGCACCTCAACCCCTAAAAACACTGCTGTGTCCCCAGCCTTTTAACAATTCTAAATTTTTCAATCTTTCCACTTCCCGCTCTTAATAACCTGAAACCCTTCCGCACTGGGAAATTCTGTGCTCACTGTTACCATATTGGGGTAGTAAACGGTAGTAAATACCCCATTGCTGAATTAATTGAAATAAACTAAATAAATATATAGCTCGCCCAAAAATAAGTAGTCGCTTGCCGGTTAACAAAAATTGGTATAGTTGTTGTTTTTATGTATTCAGGAATGAGCGAAATTCTACAGTAATACCTCGCTTTTTCTACAAGGCTGAAGGAAACCGGACCTGCACTTTGCCGGCCAAGACCTTCAGCTTTTTTATTTTATATAATTTGAGAGTAATACGGGGGCAGATTTGCCTCCGTTTCTTATAATACCATTTCAACCAATTCCTTAGTTTTTATATAAGCCAAAAAGGCTTCTATAGTTTTATCAACATAATGTGATTGAACCTTTGTTACTTCTTCAGTAGCTGCAAGCCATGATCTTTTCAGTACTACCCTGCCCTTATATACCAGTGCCATATGGGCAAACGGGCCTTCAACGCCTTTTTCAGCTATTGGCGCAGTGTATGCAGTGATGCCAATACCCCAGTCGGTGCCAAATAATTTACATACGCCTTGTGCCATATCTTCTGCTACCTGGTCACTTACACAGTTACAAGTTTTGGCATGTGTTTCATCCACCTGTAGCAGCCGCCATTTCTGTAATAAATTATAGGTTGTTATACCGCCCTCAAAAAATTGTGTTGAATAGGTGGCATTTGCAAAAGCCAATTGCATCATTCCCGCTGTAGCATTTTCAGCCACTGCAACATTTTGTTTTTGTTTAATAAGCAGGTTGGATAGCTGGTTAAGATTTTCTTTGTTAAACATTTATGTAGTTAGTTTAATAACACTTGTAACAAAACCATGCCAGCAATAAAATTCCATATTTGTTTAATTAAATATTATACTTCTAGTACATACTTCAACAAACAACAATTTTTTGTGTGGCGAGCTGTAATACAGTACAGGTCTGCAACAAATAAAATTATTCATATTGAACACTACGGCATGAATAATGTTATACCCATAGTGTAACCAGATTTTAAACGAAAACTAAATTTATGAAGTCCGTAATTGCAATTTTGTTCTGTATCATCTCACTTTCATTAACCGCCCAGGACAAACCTGCTGCTAAAAAAGCTCACTGGGATAAAATGAAGAACTACAAACCTATTATGGTTAAAACTGCTGGTGTAAGCTTTCAGAAATTTGAAGGTTTAAACAGCCGTATTGCAGGCTTTTCGCAATACAAAATATTAAAAGATCACATGTACACCCTATCATTAGGCTCTATGCATGTAATAAAGAATTTCATACACACCGCATCCATCAGCGTGGGCAGCAGCCTTAGCGGCGATCCCGATGAAAGAAGCAGTGCTGTACGTTTTCTTGCCGGTGGTATCGACTTTGGTTATGATGTTATCCCTTCCCAAAGGGTAATGCTGTACCCAACCGTAGGTATTGGTGCAGAGAAATACCATGCTGTTTTTTACAAAGACAACAATGCTGTAACATTTAATAGTGTGGCTAATTCATCATCAACACAAAATAGTATCCGCAGCTTAAAGTTTATAAACAACTTTGTTACGTATCGTTTTGGCCTGGGCCTTGGATTTAAATCGCCCGATGGTAATCACAGCATTGGCTTGCAGGGAATGTATATTGGCAGCTTTAAAGATGATAAGGCATGGCGCAGTGCCGAGAATCAATCTTTAAGTGGAGCACCAATTGATGATCTGGAACGCATTTCTGTATCGCTGGTAATTACCGGTAGTATGATGGGAATGGGTAAATAAAAGAAATTTTATTGAAAGAAAGGTATGGCGTATGTCATACCTTTTTTATTTTGCAATATTATAAAGTATTAAATTATCTCCAACCCTAATTCTTCCAAATAATTAAATGTACTATTATAATATTCGGGATCTCTTGTAGGATCTTCTACATCACCTTCTGGGACAACTATTATCATTCCTTGTCTTGCTCTAGTTAACAAAACTCGATAAGCATTTAAGAGATAGCGTTTCCTTTCTTCTTTATGAATGTTCTGCCATTTAGTGCCAACAAATGAAAAGGATTGCCACCCATTTTCTCTATATCTAAAATCTCCATCCCAGGTAACACAAGCCCAATCTAATTCTAAACCTTGGACTTGAAATTCCGTTGCAACATCTTCCAAATAATAGGAAGAACGGATATCTTCTTTGCCATCTAAAAACCAATTTACAGGACTCATTGGAGATTTGACATCAATGGCTAATGGTTTTAATCTTTGTGCTTGCGATGAAACAACAATTCCATAACGTTCAGTTCCTCTAGCCTTTTCTTTCAACCATTTTTTTGCCTTAGCTAAGTCTCTAGTTAAAACAATGGGATAATTTTTATTAATAAGATTAAAAGTTTCTTTAGACGCTTCCTTGTCTAAATCTAAAAGTTGTTTTACGAATAAGGAAACCCTTTCCGCCCTATAAGAGCGCATCGAAACAGCTAAGTGTAAATCAGGATTTAGTTTTGTAACTCTATTTGTTTTTATTCTTTCGATTGCATCAATAGCTGCATACTCATTATCAGTCAAGTTAGGAGAAATGGCAACTTCCCACTTCGGAAATTTATCCAGAATAGCATTCAGCCACTCCGAAATACCTGCTTCTCCGGTATTGATTTCTTGACCGCCTCCAACTAAACAAACCATAACCGCCCAATCCTCATGTCTATCTAAACAAGAAATTAAATATTCAGGCTCTGACTCATCGAAATCCGGCTGATTCTTTTTTGTCCGCATAAATTTTACTGTCTGTTCTTTATTCCATACCCGTTGCGCCTCATCAAAAATAGCTACATGATCATAAGGTGCCTTAGGGTCGATGAGATAAGCATCTCTATAATGATGTATAATTTGAATAAAGGCTTTTACAGCTTCTCTTGCTTTCCCTTTTGTTAGCTTATTGCCTAATTCCTTTTCTGTTTTTACTTTATCTCTTGTTAATGCTTCTTGTAGAATAGCAACTAATGGAGCATTCCCAGATAAAAAGACACTTGTATTCCCTTTGTCCTTATCTAAATGTGTAGCTGCAACTTTTAAACCTACTAATGTTTTACCAGCACCAGGCACACCTGTAACAAAACATATTACTTTCTTATGCTCTTGTTTTGCATACTCAATTATTTCGGAAATGGAGTTTGTTGTTAAGGTTAAATTAATTGCGTCCGCATCATTTCTTGTAATTGCTTCTACGCTATGGTTATTAAATAGGTTTACAGCTGCTTCTATTATTGTTGGAGTTGGCGAATAACTTCCTTTTGCATATTCGTCTTGATCTAACTTTATTGTATCTGCAAACCATACTAAGGTTTTTTCAATAACTTCTCTTATCCCATTTTTATTTGTTTTAATGGGTAATACCAAATTATCGTCGTGAGATGTAGTAATGATATTAATTATTGTGTCCCTTGCTTCTGTTGCAATTAAAATTGGAACTATTGCAGCAGCATGGCTTGGTTTATGAAAGTTCTTTAAATCAAGGGCATAATCCCATACCTGGTCCGAATTGTAACTTAGGTATTCTGTCTCCCCAACTTTAAATTCAATAACAAAAACTACATTGTCAATAATAATTATGCAGTCAACTCTTTTACCCATTCTTGGAATAGAAAACTCAAAAAACAAAGTACCTTCAAAAGCCTGTAAAGCAGATTTTAATATTAGTATTTGTTGCTCCCACGCTTTATTTTGATTACGGGTTGAATCAAAATAATTAGATTGAGTAATAAATCCAATGACTTCTTGAGGACTCCTCGATAAAAATTTTTGAATTGAGTCAGAATAATAATAATTAAGCATAAACAATGTTAACTAAAAAAAGGGATAAATTTTATCTACACCTATTACTGATGTTTTACCCATGTTTTTTCCAACTATTCTTCGCACTTTGGGAGGTCTAATAATTTTTCAATCCCTTAAATCATTTAATCATGGCATCTACTTCCTAAATCGGGCTGTACATCGATTTCGGATGCCTCTGAGCGAAAAGTCGAATGATGGGCAAGCAAGAAAGAAAGAGACAATAAAATGAACGTCACTAAATGGCTCCGTTTAGCAATCCCTCAAATCAAAACGCTTCAAAAACCTTTAAAATTGACCTATGTTATAAAAACACAAGTCAAAAAATGCGATTTTTGACTCATATTTATCAAACAAGGGCATTTTTATTAAAATTTTGCCCTCGTTTATAGTATGAGGTCGTTAAATGCCCTTATCTTTACAACGAGGGCATTTTACTAACTATTATGCCCCTGTAAAAATGACCAGCTTTAAAAAGGACCAGCCTTTTAATGATTTACCACTGCTGCCTCCCCCGGCAGAAATGGAAAACCGAACTGTGTTGAAAAAAGCCATCATGGCTCATAAAGCATTAGCAAAGCTGGCCGGTTCGTGTAAATTATTGCCAAACCAGTCAATGCTCATTAATACCATCGGCCTGAGAGAAGCCAAACTAAGTTCCGAGATAGAGAATATTGTTACCACCAATGACGAACTATACCAGGCTTTTTCTTCAGATAAAGTGGTTACCGATACTGCAGTTAAAGAAGTATTGCATTACCAGCAGGCCTTGTGGGAAGGATATAATTTTGTAAAAGAAAAAGGATTTTTAAGTACCAACCTGTTCATACTTATCTTCAACATCATTAAGGAAAGTAATGAGGCTGTTCGCAAAACAACAGGCACAAAAATATTAAATACCGCAACAGGAGAAGTTATTTACACGCCACCGGAGGGTGAAGCGCTGATACGGGAAAAGCTTAAGAATCTTGAAGACTACATCAACAGCACCGATGATGAAACAGACCTTTTAATAAAAATGGCTGTTATGCATTACCAGTTTGAAGCCATACATCCTTTTAGTGATGGTAATGGAAGAACAGGCCGGATACTGAATATCCTTTTCCTGGTAATGCATGACCTGCTGGAGCTGCCCATCCTGTACCTGAGTAAATATATTATACAAAACAAAGCGGCGTATTATAAAGGGCTGAACCAGGTAACTGAAGGTGAGCAATGGGAAAGCTGGATCTTATTCATGTTGAATGCTGTGGAGGATACAGCCAGGTATACACAGCAAAAAATTGATACTATCCTGTTGTTGATGAATGAAACCGAAAAACTGCTAAAGAAAAAAACACCGGAGATCTATTCAAAAGAATTACTGGAGGTCATTTTTTCGCAGCCCTATTGTAAGCGTAAATATTTAGAAGATGCTGGAATTGTAAAAAAGAAAACTGCAGGTTTATATCTTACCCGCCTGGAAGAGATAGGCTTAATGACAAGTATAAAAGTAGGTAAAGAAAAAATGTATATACATCAACAGTTGTATGAAGTGCTCAAAAATTAACCCCTTATCCCCACCCAATCCACATTCCTCCACCAACACAATTACATAACACAAGCTTCACAATTTCTTTACGTTATAGTGGGAGCTTACCTACCGGCAAGCAGGCTTGGGTGTATAAAACTGGCACGCTTTTTCTTACGTTAATATTAAAACCTACAATTATGGAAAAGCATTTAACCAAACACACCGAAGAAACAACCGTACATAATAACGGCGACCAAAGCACCGTTACAAAGCACGAAGTGAACAGCAACGTGGGCGACAGGGAAGATGAGGACCTGGATGATGTGGATGATATTGATAACGATGATGAGCTGGAAGATGATGAAAATGTAACCATAACCGAGGAAGAAGAACTGGTAGTAGAAGAAGATGTGGATGATGAAGATGCAGATGACGATGATGACGATGATGATGATGATGAGGCTTAATTTTTTACCCGTGGATATTTGAGCAATTAAAATTTATATTATGTTGCAAAACAAAACCATTCTTTCGCTGACGATTGACCTGCTGGCCAATAATGCATTCAGCCACTTAAAGGACGAAGAGATATCGGCCATGCACCATCTGATTCTGAAGCTGCAGGAGCCGCTGTCACGCATTCAGCAAAACCTTTTACTTACTTTCTGGAACCATGCCTGCACTGCAAACCTGCCGCCCTGCCTATTGCAGCGCTGCAACGCCGTACTGCAGCAGTTTGGGCGCTCTCCGCTCGAAATGCAGGAACTGGAAATGGCTATGTACTAAGGCTATTTTATATCAATGCAAATGCCTTCGGCGGCAGGGTATCCCTGTCTCTCCAAAATAAAAAAAGAATATAATGGATCCTAAAGTTGTTAATACAGAAGAAAGTGATAAACTGAATCCGCTGGCCGATACACGTAATTACGGCGCCGGTAATGAAGATGGTAAACGTGCAGATATGGAAGATGTTTTAGACAAGGATGATGGCGGTATTGACGAAGATGTTTTTGATGAGCCCGAAATAAAAGATGATGAGCCGCTGCCGGATGAAATTGTTGATCCTGCGGAAGATGCCTCAGAAGACGAAATGCCTTAAAAAATTCCCGCCAGTGGCGGGAATTTTTTTCTACAACTGCTTTACACATCACAGCATTGTGTTCCGGACTTATACACATAAAAAAGGATGATTGAAGTTTCAATCATCCTTTTAATTTCTACATGCTTTTAATAAACTTACGGGTTTATTTCACTTCCCAGTCTTCACGATTTATGTTGAGTTGTTAATGCATGAATCGTTGAACAGTTTATATAAAACCAAAACTGTGCCAACTCAAAAAATTTAATAAAATAAAAAAGCCGCTTTATAAAAGCG
>JAYUYX010000234.1:0-8834 GCA_043752205.1 Chitinophagaceae bacterium | reverse complement strand
GGCCAGTGCCGCATCTGCATTGGCTATTGTAAATACATCCTTAAAATGTACTTCAGTACCTGCTCCACCACTGGCAATTACCGGCACCGGTAAACTGTTTGCGAATGCAGCAGTAATATCCAATGCAAAACCATTTTTTGTTCCATCATTATTCATGCTGGTTAAGAGTATTTCACCGGCACCTGAATCAACAGCCTTGTTTGCCCAATCAATTGCCCTGGTTGTTGTTTTTGTTCTGCCGCCATGTAAATAAACATACCATTCTCCATCTGCTTCTTTTTTGGTATCAATAGCAAGTACCACACACTGGCTACCAAAAGCGTTACTCAGGTCTTTTATTAACCCGAGATTATTAAATGCTGCGGTGTTTATAGATATTTTATCCGCTCCATTTTGTAAAAGCAGTCCTACATCATCCACAGTACTGATACCGCCACCAACCGTGAATGGAATATTTATGTTTGCTGCAATTCTTTTTACAAGTTCAACAAGTGTTTTTCTTTTTTCCACCGTTGCAGTAATATCAAGGAAAACCAGTTCATCGGCTCCTTGTGAAGAATAATGCATAGCAAGCTCCACCGGGTCGCCGGCATCACGGATATTTTCAAAGTTGATGCCTTTAACAGTTCTGCCATCTTTTATATCAAGGCAGGATATGATCCTTTTTGTAAGCAAGATTTTTTAATATGAGTTATGAATTATGAGTTGTTCAAGCGTTATCAGATTTTCATAAATAGCTTTCCCGATAATTACACCTGAGCAACCAATTTGTTTAAGTTTTATCACATCATCAATATGGCTTACACCGCCGCTTGCGATGAAATTAATTTCAGGATATCGTATCAATATTCGTTTATACAGATCAATCGAAGGACCTTCCATCATACCATCCTTTGAAATATCGGTACAAAATATATTGGTTACCCCAAGACTGATCAGCTTTCCTGCAAAATCAAAAACATTGATACCGCCATCTTCCAGCCAGCCATTTATCTTTATTTTCTCATCCAGTACATCAGCACCAATTAAGAAATTACCTGCCCCAAATTCCATAAGCCACTCTTCCAGTAATTCAGGCTGTTTAACAGCCATACTTCCGATGGTAACCATGGATGCACCGGCATTAAGGATATTTTCAACATCCGTAATTTTTTTTACGCCTCCACCAAAATCAATAACCATATTTACTGCAGCTGCAATGTTTTCCAATACAGCCAAATTCATTATTGTTCCTGCTTTGGCGCCATCTAAATCAACAATATGCAAACGTTTTAAACCTGCATCAGCAAATTGTTTGGCTACATCAACAGGATTTTCGTTGTATATTTTTTGTTGTGCATAATCTCCTTTTGTGAGACGCACACATTTTCCGTTTATAATGTCTATTGCCGGTATAATATTCATGTTAGCTGTATAAAATTCTTTAAAATAGCTTCCCCAACAATGCCTGATTTTTCGGGGTGAAACTGCAGCCCATAAAAATTATTCTTTTGTAGCGCTGCACTGTAGGGTAAAATATAATCTGTTGTAGCTGCTGTATCAATTGACAGGGCTGCATAATAACTGTGTACCATGTAAACAAAAGCTTTATCCTGTAATCCGTTAAATAAAAGGGACCGGTAATCGTAAATATTATTCCAGCCGGTTTGTGGCACTTTAAAACTGCCTGCATTAAATAATTCTATACCCGAATCAAATATACCCATGCATGTTGTATCGCCTTCTTTAGAATGCCTGCACATTAACTGCATACCCAGGCAAATACCTAAAACGGGTTGCTTTAAACCAATAATTATTTTATCCAGTTCTCTTTCCTTCAAATATTGCATAGCAGCTGCAGCATGCCCCACGCCGGGGAAGATCACTTTATCTGCCTGTTGAATGTCATTCACATTATCAGTAACTGCTGATTCTACGCCGATACGCTGTAAAGCAAATTGCACACTCTGTACATTACCGGCATTGTATTGTATGATGGCAACCTTCATTATAAAATTCCTTTTGTTGATGGTAATGAATTATTGTGCGCATCTCTTTTTACGGCCATTTTAATTGCTTTGGCAAATGCTTTAAAAATGGATTCAATTTTATGATGCTCATTTTCCCCTTCGGCCTTAATATTTAAATTACATTTTGCTGCATCGCTGAAGGATTTAAAAAAATGAAAGAACATCTCCGTAGGCATCTCTCCTATCTTTTCTCTTTTAAAATCAGCTTCCCAAACGATCCAGTTCCTTCCGCCAAAATCAATGGCTACCTGCGCCAGGCAATCATCCATGGGCAGTAAAAACCCATAGCGCTCAATGCCGATCTTATTACCCAATGCTTTTACTACCGCTTCGCCAAGGGCAATGCCGCTGTCTTCTATACTGTGGTGCTCATCAATATGCAGATCGCCTTTACAGTTAATTGCCAGGTCAATATTACCATGCCGTGCAACCTGGTCGAGCATATGATCAAAAAAAGCGAGGCCGGTATTGTTATTGGCTTTACCGGTTCCATCGAGGTTTAACTCCACCGTAATTTTTGTTTCATTGGTATTACGCTGGTGGATGATGATACGGGGAGGTAATTTTAAATAATTGTAAATATCCTTCCAGTTTGTAGTTTCCAAAACAACAGTACCTTCTTTCAACGTTTCTCTGCTCTCATTAGTGTTAGCTGCACCCAATGCAGGATCTATATTCAACCATAAACCCTTGCAGCTTAAATTGGTTGCTAACTGCATATCAGTAATGCGATCTCCTATTACAAATGAATTTGCTACATCGTAAGTATTGTTGTGGAGATACTTCGAAAGCAAGGCTATACTCGGTTTGCGGGTGGGGGCATTTTCTGCAGGCAGAGTCCTGTCAATGATCACTTCGGCAAATTGTATATTTTCATTCTCCAGGCTTTTCATGACCAAATTATGAATAGGCCAAAATGTTTCTTCCGGGAATGAGGCAGTACCCAACCCATCCTGGTTAGTAACCATCACCAGTTCATAATCCAGTTCTTCGGCTATTTTCCGCAGGTAAAAAAACATACCGGGATAAAATTCCAGTTTACTAATATCATCCAACTGGTAAGTGGGCGGTGCTTCTTTGATCAATGTGCCATCACGGTCTATAAACAATATTTTTTTCATGCATATTTTTTTAAGGCTGATAATAATTTTTCATTTTCTTCAGCTGTACCAATGCTGATGCGTAAACAATTTGCACAACCAGCTTCTTTGCTACGGTTGCGGACTACAATTTCATTTGCGGCCAGGTATTGGTAAAGTGCATCTGGATCAGCTACCTTAACAAGGACAAAATTGGCATCAGAAGGGTAAACAGTATCGATAAAGGCGAACTGATTTAATTCGGCTACAAGTTTTTGTTTTTCCTGCACTACTTCCTGTATCCATCTATTAACCTGTTCTGTATTTTGCAAGGCCTCCAATGCGATCTGCTGCGAAGCTTCATTGATATTGTAAGGTGGCTTCACTCTATTGAACAGGTCAATAATATCCATCGAGGCATAACAAAGCCCCAGCCGCAAAGCGGCCAGCCCCCATGCTTTGGACAAAGTCTGCATCACTATTAAATTAGGATACATGGTAAGTTCGGGTATAAAAGATTGCTGCCCGGAATAATTGATGTATGCTTCATCAATAATTACAATACCAGGGAAATTCTCCAGTAATGTTTTAACATCATCTCTGTTCATATTATTACCCGTGGGATTATTTGGAGAACAAATGAATAAGAGTTTTGTATTACTATCTGTTGCGTGCATGATACCATCCACATCCAATTGAAATTCTTTATTCAAATTCACCTTCCTCACTTCTACATCATTGATCCCTGCACTCACCTCATACATACCATAAGTTGGCGGACAAATGATCACATTATCTTTTCCCGGATTACAGAAGATACGGTACGCCAGGTCAATGATCTCATCACTGCCGTTGCCTATGCAAATATTTTCTGCCGGAACTCCCTTTATCCTTGCCAATTGAAACTTTAATTGCCATTGCAATGGATCGGGGTAACGATTGTAATTGTTGACACCCGGTGAACCGTAAGCATTCTCATTAGCATCAAGGAACACCGAAGCTTTACCCGTAAACTCGTGCCGGGCCGATGAATACGGCTTCAGACTTTTTATATTGCTCCGTATTAATTTTTGAAGATCAAATTGCATGTTCATTTATTTATTTCATTTAATCTTATCGTAATGGCATGCTTGTGTGCAGCTAAGCCTTCAGCTGCAGCCATGGTTTCTACAGCTTTTCCGATAGCCTGCATGCCTGTTTTATTGATCTGCTGAAAAGTTATTTTCTTAACAAAGCTATCCAGCGATACGCCGCTATATGCTTTTGCATAGCCATTTGTAGGCAGCGTATGGTTTGTTCCGGATGCATAATCCCCCGCACTCTCTGGTGAATAATGCCCCAGGAAAACGCTGCCTGCATTAATGACCAATTCAGACAACTGTTCAGCATTATCAGATGCGATTATCAAGTGCTCAGGAGCGTATTCATTTAACAGTTCAAAAGCCTGCGGTATATTTTCTACCACAACTGCCGCACTGTTCTCTAAGGCATGAGTAGCTATTATCTTCCTGGGCAAGAAATAACCCTGCTTTTTAATTTCATCCTGTACAGCTTCAATTATTGAAATTGACGGGGCAACTAATATTACCTGGCTATCTATACCATGCTCGGCCTGGCTTAAAAGATCCGAAGCAACAAAGGATGCATTGCTCGTTTCATCTGCATACACAGCCAGTTCACTGGGGCCAGCAGGCATGTCAATTGCAATGCCTGCAGCATTAACCAATTGTTTTGCGCAGGTTACATACTGGTTACCGGGACCAAATATTTTATTGACCCTGGAAATTGTTTCCGTACCATAGGCCATAGCAGCAATGGCCTGCACGCCTCCAACTTTATAAACCTTTTTAATACCGATCAATTGAGCAACAAATAAAATAATCGGGTTGATTTTACCATATTGATCAGGTGGTGTACATACAATGATCTCTTTACATCCTGCCAACACAGCAGGGATACCAAGCATGAGCAATGTAGAGAACAAAGGTGCCGTACCTCCCGGAATATAAAGGCCAACTTGGTCAATAGCTATAGATTTGCGCCAACACAAAACTCCTGCTGTTGTTTCTACTACTTTTATTTCCTCCTTTTGTGAATGGTGAAATGTTGTGATGTTTTTCTTAGCCAGTTCGATAGCAGCTTTTAAATCGTTGTTAACAAGAGCAACTGCTTCGGCAATTTCTTTTTGTGTTACAGCAAATTCTTGTAATTCCACGCCGTCAAATTGTGCTGTATATTTTTTAACAGCAGCATCGCCGTTTAGCTTCACATCATTCAAAACAGCTGACACAGTCGATTCTAATTGTTTGTAATCAAATGCAGGCCGCTGCAGAATTTGCTGCCATGTATTTTTTTCAGGATGTATATACGTCTTCATAATAAATATTTCGCTCTAAGGGGCTATGCCAAAAAATAAGTTCCGGGTTCCCCCTTTAGGGGGCGGAGGGGGTTTTATACGATCATTTTTTCGATAGGCAATACCAGTATCCCCTGGGCCTCATACAATTTCAATTTTTCTATCACCTCCCAAAAATCATTTTCATTAACAACACTCTGCACACTGCTCCAGCCTGGTTCTGCCAATGGCACAACAGTAGGGCTCTTCATACCCGGCAATAAAGAAAAAATATTTTGTAGCTGGCTGTTTGGCGCATTCAGCATGATGTATTTATTATTTTTAGCTTCTTTCACTGAATTGATACGTAATAACAATTTTTCCAGCAATGCAGTATTTTCTTCAGTGAGTTCTTTATTTGCGGTCAACACAGCTTCTGACCTGAGTATAATTTCAACTTCCTTTAATCCATTGGTAAATAAAGTGCTCCCGCTGCTTACCAGGTCGCATATGGCATCTGCCAAACCAATGCCCGGTGCAATTTCAACGGAGCCGCTGATCTCATGTATCTCTGCATTAATATTTTCTTGGGTAAGGTATTGCTGCAATAGAACCGGGTAGGAAGTTGCAATTTTCAATCCTTCCAGATCTGCCATAGATTGGTAGTTCAAATTTTTAGGCACCGCAATACTTAGCCTGCATTTACCAAAACCAAGCCGGTACATCAGGTCAATATCTTTGGCTTTCTCCAGCAAAACATTTTCGCCTACAATGCCAATATCAGCCACCCCATCAAATACATACTGCGGTATATCATCATCCCTTAAAAAATATACTTCCAAAGGAAAATTCTCAGCAACCGTTTTTAGCTTATTATGTCCGTTGTTTAACTGTATACCACATTCCTTTAAAAGTTTTACCGACTCCTCGTACAATCTTCCGGATTTTTGAATAGCGATCTTTAACATCTTTTATTTTATTTAAGTTTAGTGCAATAAAAAAGGGCTTACTTTTCAGTAAGCCCTTTTGAAAATATGCTTCATGCATACATATCAACATAACTTACCTGGCGGTAGTGTATGATGATGATGTATGTTTATTATTTGTTTCATTGTTTGCAAATTAAAGCCTGTATCTCTGAACTGCCAAATATTAACTCATAAAGTTTGAACATTTGATAACGTTCTGCTTGTACATTTCAACAAAGCAGCAAAAAATTATATTACTATGACAATTTTATTTGACCTAGGTAGCTCTCTTCTACTGGCACGATATAATTAAATACAGCCATAAGATCAGAACTGTTGTACCTGGATACCCAGACCTGGAGAGTTACTGTAGATGATCTTTCCATTATTAAATTTTACCCCTTCAGCCGTATCTTCTGCCAGCAGCAAAGGGCCATCCATATCTACATAGTTGAGCATTGGCGCAAGCTGTGCAATGGCAGCAGTGCCTATTGAGCTTTCATTCATACAACCTACCATTACTTTTAATTGCAATTCTTTTGCTTTGATTATCATGCGCCGGGCAGGCGTAATGCCGCTGCATTTGGTGAGTTTAATATTGATACCATGAAAATGATTATGGCATTTTTCAACATCAGTTTCAAAAACACAGCTTTCATCTGCTATCAATGGTAAAGCAGATTGTTCAAATAATATTTTCATGCCGTCCCAATCATCTTTTGCCAATGGCTGTTCTACAAACTCAACACCCAGTTCTTTTAATACTGGTATTTTTTGTAAAGCCTGCTCCAGTGTCCAGCCGGCATTGGCATCTACCCGAAAAATGGCATCTGTATGTTTGCGCAATTCAGTTACCATTTCTATATCCCCATCTACTCCTGCTTTTATTTTATATATGGGCCATGGTTTTTCTTTCATTTTGGAAACCATATTTTCTATGCTGTCAATGCCAATGGTATAATCAGTTACAGGTGCCGTTGCTGTATCCAACTGCCACAATTCATGCAACTGTTTTCTTTTAAGTTTGCCATAAATATCCCAGCCGGCCATATCCAGCGCACAAACCAAAAAGGGATTTGCCGGAAATAAATGATGCAGGTAGTGCCAGTATCTTTCCGGATCAGAGAAAGCAAATTTTTCAACAAATATTTTTTTACGTTCCAGGTCTTCTACCATTTTTTCTACCGTGATGTTGTAATAGGTAATGGCAGGGGCTTCACCATAACCTTTTATGCCCATGAAGTCGAGCTCAACAATTAAAGCAGGTTGATGTGTTTTTGTTCCCTTAGAAATGGTGAATGG
Organism: Chitinophagaceae bacterium; assembly: GCA_043752205.1. GTDB lineage: Bacteria > Bacteroidota > Bacteroidia > Chitinophagales > Chitinophagaceae > Ferruginibacter. The sequence continues at coordinate 1,141 of JAYUYX010000234.1, read as the reverse complement.
ATGATGGAAAGGAAGGTTGTATGTTTTGTATCGAACTTTCATTTAAATCTGTTATTGATTATACGGAATCCATTGAGCTGTCAGCCTGAGCCTGTCGAAGGCGGGTTTCAATAAACATACCGGGTTCGACAAGCTCACCCTGACAGCCTTGAGAAAATTAAAAAGTGCATTAAAAAAGAAATAAATAATAATGCTTAATAATGAGATGCTTCGTGCCTCAGCATGACAGCAAGATTATATAGATGTCTCGTGCCTCGACATGACAGAACCAATTACCTTCCACTTTCCTCTATATATGTTTTCAGCTCTTTCGTAAAATCATTCTCTTTTAATAAGTCTTCAAGATTTATATGCATGCGGTAATTCCAGTAATGTTCTGCCTCTGCCGGATTATTAATTCTTTCTTCATTAGGATCTTCACGCCTGATATCAGCATTCATACCCATAAGGTCCTGCAATTGAAAAACACTCCACATGGCCGGTGAATAAAGGTGTTGCAGAATGATCTCCTTATTTATCCAGGGCTCACAATAAACAGGAGGCTCGCCTTTTTGCCCCATCAGGTGGTTATAAAAATGTTTTGTTCTAAAGCGGTCTTCCTCCCACCATGCTCTTATTGTACTCATATCATGAGTAGATGGTGATGCCACACTTAAATAAGGTGCATCATTGGGATGAAAGAATTCAATGCCTGTTTTTTTAGGCATCCTTTGTATCTCCAGGCTTAAGATACCCAGCTGCTCCATTACCTCGGGCACACAATGGGGTACCATACCCAGGTCCTCGCCGCAAACCAGCATATTGGTATTACTTTTAAGTCCGGGTAATTTTTTCATGGCCTCTTTTTTCCAGAGGTCATCCTGGCGGTGATAAAAATAATTGATGTAAATAGCCGACAATTCTTTTTGCGAATGCTTATCCAGATTCTTGAACGATGAAGTATCCTGCATGGAAATACGGAAATGAAATTCCTGGCCATTGGAATCTTCCACTTCAAAAAAGATAACATTTGTTATAAGATCGTACAATCCCTGCTTTACTTTGTTATCAAAACTTTGGTCTGTTTTAAAATGTGCTTCAACCTTACGCTGGGTATTAAATTTTTCTTTAAGTTTAATACCATTGAAAAAAGTTTTTTTAA
>JAYUYX010000233.1:0-8868 GCA_043752205.1 Chitinophagaceae bacterium | reverse complement strand
ACAGGATCACGAAACTCCAAAAATTCCAAAGCAGTCCAACCAGCATGACCACCACAAAAAGCAGTGCAGTTAAGGCTCTTGTCTTAAAGGTTTGGATGTTTAATGCCAATATCAGGAGTTTTTATTTTCAGGAAAGTCGTGTAAAATTCCGGCATGCTCCAGCAGGTCCTGCTCTTCAAAAGCAATTTGTTTGCGGTTCCTTTTAGATATTTTTTCAAAAAGCAGGAATATGCCGATGGTTAATGCGAGGGCGATCAGTGCACCCCACCAGGGTACTTGGGGATCCAGTTTATCTACCTCTATTTTTTGCTGGTGCCTCGATATCCAGAACAGTTGGATGACTGCAACCGTATTATTTAAAAAATGTGCAATGATATTAACCCAGATATTCTTACTGCGCTGGTACATCAGTCCTAAAACAAATCCAAGCACTGCCCTGCTTAAAAAAAGGAACACCGACATATGGATTAAACTAAACAACAGTGATGTAACGAGTATTGCCAGTAAAGGCTTCTGCCACCAGCGTTCCAGTAAATTCTGTACAGCGCCCCTGAAAAAAAGCTCTTCAAATAATGCAGGAAAAAAAGCCATAATAACAATGGCCATAAAAAATTCACCCCAGCTTTTTAAATTACTCAATGCCATCACCTGGGCAGTATATTCAGCTTCCATACGCATGCCAATGGCATTCAGTTCAGGTAAATTTTTGAGCAGGTCCCTGCTGAGATCGGCCAAGGGGTTGGCAATGATATTGGCTAAAAAAATAAGAAAGAAACCTAAAACAACCTGCCCGGCATTAATATGTTTATTGAACCCCAGCCAGAATGGATTTTTACCATGACAAACAATTAGGAAAAGTACAGCGGGCATAAATAAAAGAAAAAATGTACCTGTTACCTGCGAAATTCTTGCATAGGTCACATTTTCGGGCAGCATTAGTGCTTTAATCATGGCATCGCCCATTTGATCAGGTGATAGGCCAGATGGTATTAGCTGGAATCCAATGGCCAGTTGAATAACCGCAGCGAGTATAAACCCTGCACCTAAAAAAACCATTAAAATACCCAGTTGGCCCCATCCTGTAAATCCTTTAACACTCCTGTATTCCATTGCTTAAATGATTAGTTGTAAATTGCACCCGCAATATACACTGTGTACCAGTTTTAAAAAATAAAATGCCAAACATAGGGCCCATACAATTACCTGAATTCCCGCTTTTACTTGCTCCCATGGAGGACGTAAGTGACCCTCCATTCCGTGCTGTTTGTAAAGACCATGGTGCCGACCTGATGTACACCGAGTTCATCAGCAGTGAAGGATTGATACGGGATGCCATTAAAAGCCGCCAGAAATTAGACATATTTGATTATGAAAAGCCGGTGGGTATACAGATTTTTGGTGGTGATGAGGAAAGTCTTGCACTTGCTGCTAAGATCGTAGATGTAACCAACCCCGATCTGCTGGACATTAATTTTGGCTGCCCTGTAAAAAAAGTAGCCCTCAAAGGTGCTGGTGCGGGTGTGCTGAAAGATCTTGACCTGATGGTGCGGCTTACCAGTGCAGTTGTAAGATCAACTTCCTTACCGGTTACAGTAAAAACCCGTTTGGGTTGGGACGATAATACAAAAAATATTGAAGAGGTGGCTGAACGTTTGCAGGATGTTGGCATTAAGGCTTTAGCCATTCATGGCAGAACAAGAGCACAGATGTACAAGGGTAATGCGGATTGGGAACTGATAGGTAAAGTAAAGAACAACCCAAGAATTACCATCCCCATTTTTGGCAATGGCGATATTGACAGCCCTGAAAAGGCATTGGAATACAAAAATAAATATGGCATAGATGGTATCATGATTGGCAGGGCTGCAATTGGATACCCCTGGATATTTAACGAGATAAAACATTTTTTAAAAACGGGTGAGCATTTGCCATCACCATCTATTGAAGACAGGGTGGCTGTTTGTAAAAAGCATTTACATAAATCTTTTGAGTGGAAGGGACCCAAGGTGGGTATTTTTGAAATGCGGCGCCATTATACCAATTATTTAAAAGGACTGCCCGGCATTAAAGATTATCGCCTAAGATTAGTTACGCTTAATACTGTTGAAGAAATTGATGAAGTGCTTGATGAGATCGTAATTAAGTATGCAGGCTATGAGTTTGAGAAAACACCTATCGAGCTTATTAATTATCACGAAAAATGCCCGGTGTAAGATATTTGTTTAGGCAAACCTAATCCTTCTAATCTTACAATAAAACTCCGAAGAATATACACTGATTTATTGATCTAATGCTGTTGTTATTTCTTTACCCAGTGGCTCAATGGTTGCACCGAAATAATTTGTAAGCCTGCCGGCTTCATCTACAATATACTTACAGAAGTTCCAGGAAGGCTGTTGCTTGTTCCAGCCATTCTTGTTGGCATCAGTAAGCCATTGAAATATTTTGTTTTGATCAGCACCCCTGATCACACTGCTTTTTTTCATCAATGGAAAACTTACACCAAAGTTAATTTTACAGAATTCGGCAATTTCATCATCACTTCCTTTTTCCTGTTCTTTAAAATCATTGGCCGGGAAACCGATAACTACCAATTTATTTTTATACTGCTCACTTAGTTTTTGCAGGTCATCATACTGGCCGGTATACCCACAGTTTGATGCAGTGTTCACCAGCATTACCTTTTTTCCTTTCAGCTGTTCAAAATCAAAAACAGACCCGTTGTTCAACGTATCTGTTAATGCATGAAATGAAACAGGGGGTATTGCTTTTTCGTTGGAAAGATTTTTTGTGTTCAATCCTTTCTTACCGGCAAACCATATCCAAAGCGGGTATATTAATTTCAAAAAACGTTGGCGGGCTGTCATATATTATTTTGCTTGTTGAGTTCTAAAATATTACTTGATCAGCATTTTAAACAGTTTCAGTTTTCCTTTAAATGGCGGATATTTTATGGCAGGGTCAAACCATGTCGGTGTTTTCATCACTGCTTTTTTATGGCTGAAAGTATCAAAGGAATATTTACCATGATACCTGCCGCTTCCGCTGAAACCCCTACCACCAAAAGGCAAACTATGATTGGTTAAATGCAGTGCGGTATTATTCACACAACCTCCTCCAAATGGCACACTGGTAAGCCAGTCTTTTTCTTTTGCCTTACTTGATGTAAACACGTAAAAGGCTAAAGGGTTCGGATTGTTGGCAATAATGGATTTAGCTTCTTCAGTAGTTTCATAGCTGATGATGGGTAGTATGGGCCCAAATATCTCTTCTTTCATTAGTGGCGAATCCAACGACATATCTTCCATAATGGTTGGTTCAATATATAATGTATCCCTGTCTGATTTGCCGCCAATAACAATGTTGCCCTGTTGCAAATAGCCAACTAACCTGTCGAATTGTTTTTCGTTTATTATTCTTCCGTACTCATAACTTGTTGATGCATCGCTGCCAAAAAAAACGGGTAGCACTTTCTTAAATGCAGCTAACAGTTTTTCTTTATCCGATCGGTGCACCAGCACATAATCCGGTGCCACGCACATTTGTCCTGCATTTGAAAATTTTGCAATGGCGATTCTTTTAGCAGTAACTTTTATATCGGCATCTGTTTCAACCACACATGGGCTTTTTCCTCCAAGCTCCAGCGTAACAGGCACCAGTCTCTCTGCCGCCATTTTATAAATTATTTTTCCCACGGCCGTACTGCCGGTATAAAAAACATGATCAAAAGTAAAAGTATTCATCATTTCCGGGATAACAGCAGCGCCATCTCCATCTACCAGCTGGATATAATTTTTATCAAAATTTTCTTCAATCATCTTTTTCATAATTGCAGCAGTTGCAGGCGCAAATTCAGATGCCTTCAGCATAACACAATTGCCTGCTGCAATGGCGCCAACCAATGGGGTAAGCAATAATTGAAAAGGATAATTCCACGGACTGATGATCAACACAACACCCAATGGTTCCTGCATTACAAAACTTTTAGAGGGCAGGTTAAGCAGGTTGGTAGAAACTAATTCGGGCTGCATCCAGTTCTTCAAATGCTTTAAAGTGTTATTGATCTCTGATAATAAAAACCCTGTTTCGGTAACCCAGCATTCCTCAGGGCTTTTTTTTAGGTCTGTATATAAAGCATCGTGGATCTGTTGCTCATATTGCTTTACAGCATCCCTTAATTTTTTTAATTGTGCTGTTCTAAATGCATATGGTTTGGTAATGCCACTGTTAAAATAGTTCCGCATTTGTATTAAGCTATCCATTACGCTAAATTTGCTGAAAGGTAATAAATTGGATCGTATGACTCATGAACAATATATGCAGCAGGCACTGGTAGAAGCCCAAAAAGCTTATGACAAGGAAGAGGTGCCGGTTGGTGCCATCATTGTAATGAATGACCGCATCATTGCCCGTGCACACAACCAGGTAGAAATGCTGCACGACAGTACTGCTCATGCCGAGATCATGGCCCTTACAACAGCATTTGATTTTTTGAGCAGCAAATATTTACCAGATGCAACTTTATACGTAACCATTGAGCCCTGCCTCATGTGCAGCGGCGCTTTATATTGGAGTAAGATCGGCAGCATTGTATATGGTGCAGATGATGAGAAGAATGGCTATAGAAGATTCTGTGGTAACTCCTCCCCCTTCGGGGGAGGTTGGGTGGGGGCCCCTTTTCATCCCAAGACCACTTTACTGGGTGGCATTTTAAAAGATGATTGTGCAAAGCTGATGAAAGGTTTTTTTAAAGCCCGCAGGTGATCATTGAATGACGAGTTTGGTACGCAGGCTTTTGGTACCCTGCCTTAGCAATAAAAAATAAATACCTGGCTTCTCCAAAAACATCAACACGATGGTTTCATTACCGTTGAAGATAAGGCGCTTTTCTTCCCTCACTTTTTTGCCGCTGTTGTTTTGCAGTATAATCTGCATATAACCCGGCTCAAAACCCTTTATATCGAGCTCTACTTTATTTTTTGCCGGGTTGGGGAACACACGTACCAAAGGGGTTTCTTTTGCTACAACCTGGTCGTTTTTACCCGGCTGACTGATAACCTGTATTTTTTGAGATACCATACCGCTATCAACAGCTGGGGAAGTTTGCGCATGGGCTGCACAAATTCCGCAAAGCGTAAAAAAAATTAATGTGATTTTTTTCATTTTAAACCAACTAAGGAAATAGATAACGTAAATTTGTAGTCTATCTTTCACAATGATTTCTTAAAATAAAACTTACACATTATGGCATTTACACTACCGGCTTTACCGTATGCACACAATGCATTAGAGCCACATATCGACACAAAGACTATGGAAATTCATCATGGTAAACATCACCAGGCTTATGTAGACAATCTAAATAAGGCAATTGCCGGAACGGAGAATGAGAATAAAACGATCGAGGAACTGGTGGCAGCAGCAGGCGCTATCAGCCCTGCAGTACGCAACAATGGCGGTGGGCATTGGAACCACAGTTTTTTTTGGGAGAGTTTAGCTCCTAATGCGGGTGGCGCACCAACCGGGAAACTTGCTGATGCTATCAATGCAGCTTTTGGTTCATTTGATACTTTTAAAGAAAAATTTGCAAACGCAGGCATGACAAGATTTGGAAGCGGTTGGGCATGGCTGATCGTTAAAGATGGCAAGCTTGAAGTGTCTTCAACTCCCAACCAGGATAATCCATTGATGGATGTTGCAGAAGTAAAAGGAACGCCCATTTTGGGCTGTGATGTTTGGGAACATGCTTATTACCTGAATTATCAAAATCGCCGTGCTGATTATTTAGCTGCATTCTGGAATGTGGTTAACTGGGATAAGGTAGCGGAAAGATACCCCCTAACCCCCTAAAGGGGGAACTGCCTTAAATTCATAGCTGTAATCATCAATGATTACAGTTTTTTATTATTAATCATAAAGAAAAGTTTCTGGAAAATTAGAAAGATTTTTTTTTCTCGGAGACTAAGTTCCCCCTTTAGGGGGCGGAGGGGGTTTTATGGCACCGGATCGTAACCATGTCCACCCCAGGGATGACACCTGCCTATCCTTTTCATAGTAAGCCATATACCTTTAATAGGGCCATGTTTTTTTAAAGCTTCGATGCCATAATGAGAGCAGGTGGGTGTATAACGGCACTTAGGACCAAGTATGGGAGAGATTATCCACTGGTAAAGTTTTATTAAAGCAATAAAGGGAAAGATGAGTATCTGCTTAAGTGCTTTCATCTGTAATTTTTATTAATCTCTTTAAAACACTACCTGTCTTTTCAAAGATAGACTGGTAATCGGGCAAATCATTTCCTACGTAAATAAAAAATATGACAAGCTTTTTTTTCTGAGATATTAATCTCGTTTGCAAATCAATTTTTTGCAACCTGTATGCTTCTCTTATTAATCGCTTGATACGGTTCCTGTCTACAGCTTTTTTAAAATGTTTAGTGCTTACAGCAAAACCTGCTTGTAAACTACCGTCCGCTTTTTCATTATACTTCCACAATATCCTGAAAGGAAATGTGGAGAATGACTGTCCTTCCTTAAACAATTGATCAATTGCTTTCCGGCTTTTAAGCTTTTCTTCTTTTTTAAAAGTATATCGTTGTTTGGTTTCCAATTCATTCAAAATTAAAAAAGTCCCCCGATACTTCGGGAGACTGAACTATTTTAACCGTTTTTCCCTGTGGGAAATCAGGCAATCTTATTTTTTATCACCGTGTTCGCTGGAAACAGTCAGACTGTGACGCCCCTTTTTTCTGCGGCTTGCTAATACCTTGCGGCCATTGGCAGTTTGCATACGCTGACGAAATCCATGAACAGATTTTCTGCGGCGCTTGTGCGGTTGATAGGTTCTTTTTTTACCTGGCATTGTTTAAGTTTTTTCCTTTTACAAATAAATTACCGTTTTCATTATGTTACACTCAACAAGGCACCATCCCTGCTGTTTGTGAAAGGACGGCAAAAGTAAGGGAAAATTGTTGATTTGATGTTGCCGTTTTAAAAATTTTAAGGCCTACAAGCTCAAATGAGTTGATTTTACAGGCTTACCGTAAAAAACTGTGGCATGGCTGTCAAAGTCTTCGGTAGAATCAGTGGTAAAAAAAGAGATTTTACTGTTTTTACTGCATTTTTCAGCCAGATCAATATGTTTTAGCAAATATTGCTTCAGGCCCTCGGCCACAATTTTACCTTGAGATAATACTGTTACATGCGCAGGGACAGCTTTTGTTATCTTATCAATCAATAAAGGATAATGGGTGCAAGCCAATAAGATAGTATCAATCTCAGGAGATTGACTTAAAAGCTGATCAATATTTTTCTCAATAAAGTAATCTGCTCCCTGGCTTTTATATTCATTATTCTCAACCAGTGGCACCCACATGGGGCAAGCTTCCTGGAAAACCCTTAGCCCGGGATAAAATTTTTCAATCTCAATAGGATAAGAATTGGAAATAACTGTTCCATTGGTTGCCAGTATACCTACATTACCAGTTTTGGAAAAATTCCCGATGACCTCGGTGGTTGGCCGGATAACGCCTAACACCCGTTTTGAAGAATCAATTTTTTCCAGGTCGTTTTGTTGAATAGATCTTAGTGCTTTTGCAGAAGCTGTATTACAGGCCAAAATCACCAATGGGCATCCCTGGTTAAAAAGCCATTGCACACATTGCAATGTATATTCATAAACGGTTTCAAAACTGCGTGTGCCATAAGGTGAACGTGCATTGTCCCCCAGGTATATATAATCGTATTGGGGCAGGGTGGCTTCAATTTCTTTTAATACCGTTAATCCTCCATAACCGCTGTCGAATATACCAATGGGCTGTTGCTTCATGCAACAAAAATAACAAAGCCTCCCGATGTATCGGGAGGCTTTTATAAATTTTAGGAATTAAAATTATTAATTGCCTGCAGGCTTAGTACCGGCGGGGGCAGGTGCAGGGTCTTTAATACCAAGTTTGGTTTTAACCGCTGGTAACAGGTCATCTCCGGGAGGCATAACCAACAATGTGCTTGTAGCTTCGTCTAATACATAAGTATACCCTTTTTCCTTGGCTACTACTTTAATGGCATCCAATGCTTTGATTTTAAGCGGGCCAACTTTACTTTGAGCATATTGCTGTGCTTTTTCCTGGGCTTCCTGATCGTAAGTCTGTAAACGTGTGTATAACTTTACTAACTCATCTCTTCTTATTTCTTTCATACTTGCAGAAAGGCTAATAGAATCTTTGAAGTATTGATCTCTTTTTTTGTCAGCTTCGATCTGTAGTGTTTGTCCCATTTCCTGTAAAGAAACCTGGTATTGGTTCAACTCGGTGTTTATTTTTGATGCTTCGGGCATTAAGCTCATCAACTCATCAGTATTGATATAACCGATCTTGGTTTGTGCTGAGGCACTCATTATTCCAAACGCCATCAAAGCTCCTAATAATAATTTTTTCATCTTTGTTTTTATATTTATTGATTTAGTGTATATAAGATTGTTTTTTATAAATTTAGTTGCATTACACTACGCTAATTATACTTTATTTAACACCCAGGTTACGGATAATATCAGCACTCTTATCCAGTTTTGGGTCGGCAAAGATAACGGTAATTCCTTCACTTTTATCCAATATAAAGTCATACTGTTTTTCCACAGCCAGTTTTTGTACGGCATTATAAACCCTGTCCTGTATAGGTTTTATCAGTTCCTGTCTTTTTTTAAACAGGTCTCCTTCAAAACCAAAGCGTTTTTTTTGCAGGTCACGTAATTCCTTTTCTTTATTATACAATTCGTCTTCTCTTTTCTTTTTCAATACGTCGCTCAGCATTACCTGTTCGGCATCATATTCTTTATACATCTTATCCATTATGGCCTGTTTTTGGTCTACTT
>JAYUYX010000232.1:0-20257 GCA_043752205.1 Chitinophagaceae bacterium | reverse complement strand
CCAATATGTTGATCCTCTTATAGGCACAGGCGGACATGGGCATACTTATCCGGGTGCAACTTTACCGCATGGCATGGTTCAGTTAAGCCCCGATACCAGGCTGGATGGCTGGGATGGATGCGGAGGCTATCACTATTCTGATAGTTATATTTATGGGTTTACCCATACACATCTGAGTGGAACAGGTGTAAGTGATTTTGGAGATATCCTGTTAATGCCAATGGTTGGGGTACCATCATTTGATAATAAAATATATGGATCAAAGTTTTCTCATTCAAATGAAAAAGCATCTGCAGGTTATTATTCTGTAAAATTAGAAGATGATAATATTTTTGCCGAGCTCACGGCTACCACAAGGGTAGGCTTTCACCGCTATAATTTTGGCGGTTCGGATAGTAACAATATCATTCTTGATCTGAAACATCGTGATGAAGTAATAGAATCTTCTTTAAAAGTTGTAAACCTGCGTACTGTTGTAGGCCTGCGGCGTAGTAAGGCCTGGGCCACTAACCAGTACGTGTATTTTGTAATTGAATTCTCAAAGCCATTTATCAATAAAGGTTTTTGGGAAGATGATAAGCCGTTGTCTTCCGGTAACAGTGATCTAAAGAATTCAAAAAATCTGAAAGCCTTTTTTGAGTTTGAAGACAAAACAGTTATGGCTAAGGTTGCCATTTCTGCAGTAAGTATAGAAGGGGCAATTAAAAACCTGAACACTGAATTACCCGGTTGGGATTTTGAACAGATAAAGAAGAATGCCACATCAACATGGAATGATGAATTAAGTAAAATTGATGTTGAAAGCGAGGATATGAGTAAACTGCGTACTTTTTATACAGCGCTTTACCATACGGCTATTGTACCCAATATTAGCCAGGATGTGGATGGGCAATATCGTGGCCGTGACAATAACATACATACAGCATCAGGATTTACAAACTATTCTGTTTTTTCTCTTTGGGATACGTATCGTGGTGCCCATCCCTTATATACTATTATTGACAGAAAAAGAACCCTTGATTATGTACAAACATTTTTAGTTCAATACCAACAGGGAGGCAGGCTGCCGGTTTGGGAACTAAGCAGTTGCGAAACAGATTGTATGATCGGCTATCATAGTGTGCCGGTTATTGTAGATGCTTACATGAAAGGTATTGACCAATTTGATACAAAGCTTGCACTTGAAGCAATGAAAAAAAGTGCTACCTGGAATCATTTGGGTTTACCTGCATTAATGGATCATGGGTTGTTAGAAATGGATGATGAGCATGAAAGTGTAAGCAAAACACTGGAATATGCTTATGATGACTGGACCATTGCTATGTTTGCAAAAAAAACAGGTAATGAGAGCGATTACAACTATTATATAAAAAGAGCACAATCTTATAAAAATATATTTGATCCAATAACCGGTTTTATGCGTCCACGGAAAAACGGTGGTTGGCTTTCGCCTTTTGATCCACGAGAGGTGAATAATAATTTTACCGAAGCAAACAGCTGGCAATATTCTTTTTATACACCACAGGATATAAATGGTTATTTAGAAATGATAGGAGGTAAAAAGAAGATGGAAGAAAAATTAGATAAACTTTTTACTGAAAATCCGAAGACTACCGGTAGGGACCAAAGCGATATTACCGGGCTGATAGGACAGTATGCACATGGTAACGAACCCAGCCACCATATTGCTTACCTGTACAACTTTACTGGTGCAGCATTTAAAACGCAGGCTATGATACACCGCATTATGAACGAAATGTACCATGATACGCCCGATGGACTGGAAGGCAATGAAGATTGCGGGCAGATGAGTGCATGGTATGTTTTAAGCGCCCTCGGTTTTTATCCGGTTACGCCAGGCAGTACGGATTATATTATTGGTACGCCGCTTTTTTCCAGTGCAACCATTCATCTGGAAAATGGAAAAACGTTTACTGTAAAAGGAGAAAATATAAGTAAGGATAATTTTTATGTGCAGTCAGCCAGTTTAAATAATATGCCACATACAAAATCTTATTTATCACATGGGGATATAAATAACGGTGGCAGTTTGAATTTTGTAATGGATGCAAAACCTTCTTTATTTGGTACGGTTGATATGCCTGCTACTGGTATTGCTCAAAATAAGATTGTTTTAAACCCGGTACTTGATGGCGGCTCTATTTCTTTTGCAGCCACAAAGACGATCAAGATCAACTCCGGCCAGAAAGGCGTAAATTATTTTTATACTGTTGATGGATCAGATCCAACGATAGCATCAAAAAAATATATTACACCGATCCTTATAAAAGAATCAACAGTGATAAAAGCTATTGCCGTAAATGCAACAGGTGAAACAAGCTTTGTTACAACAGCCAGATATAAAAAATCGCCGCATAACTGGACAATTAAACTGAACAGCCCGTATGAGCCGCAATACGATGGCGGCGGTGCAAACGGACTTATTGATGACCTGCATGGTGAGGTTGACTGGCGTAAGGGCAACTGGCAGGGTTATCAAAAAACTGATATGGATGTGCTAATAGACCTGCAACAGGTAAAAACAATATCAGCAATAAATATTGGCTTATTGCAGGATACCCGGGCATGGATAGTATTGCCTAAGCAAATATATATTGAAGTATCTGTTGACAATAAAACTTTTGTGCCTGTTTTTACCGGTGATAATTTTTTACCGATAGATGATCTGAAGGCTCAGTTAAAAAACGTAGAAGCAAAATTTACAGCCGTACCAGCAAGATATGTACGGGTAAAAGCCATACAGTATGGTAAGCTGCCTGCCTGGCATGAAGGAGCAGGAGGGGATACGCATATTTTTGTGGATGAGATTAGTGTGAAATAAATTCTCAAAAAATATGAGCAGGCTTTTATTAAAAGAAGTGTACTATCGACAGAATAAAGATATTCGGGAGTATCTCGATATTTATTTTGAAACAAATCTTGGGATACTTAAAAATAATTTGCAAAGCCTGGATCTAATAAAATTTAATGAATTAGGAGAATTGACCCGGGTAGAAGAACTTGATAGAATTAGAGAGAAATACGGTGACTTGTATATTGATGAAGTTCGCATAACGTATGACAGCAACATGTATATCCTGGTCTCTGGAAAATTTATTTTTGCAATTGAATTTATTCCTAATTCTAATTTTAACCATAGTGTTCAAGAGCTAAGAATTATTGAAAATATTTATAGCGAAAATAAAATAGAGTATGATGATTTTAAGGAATTAGAAATTTTAAAACTGCCTGACCAGAACTGAGTAAATAGGTTTGGCACGTTATTTAGTTTTTTAGTAATGCATCTACTCTTCATTAAAAATGTACATTATGTGGGAACCCATCCAGGATTGCGGAAAACAATTAACCATTCATTCCCGGTTAAGGGAGAGGCTTGACAATGGTTATAAGGTATACGATATTATAGAAGTGGAATTTGACCAGTACCACCTGCAACTACTTACCGAAAATGATAAGCCAGCAGCTGAAGAACTGCGGCAAATATTAAACTGCGGTCAACTTTTGCAATACCAATTTGAGGTGGAAAGTAAAGACTGACGTAAAAGATTGTTATTTCATCTGAGGAAGGCCTACAATGCTTTTAAATTATCCCATTTATAGATAGTAGCAGTGAAGAAGTGTGGCCATATAGTTGGGTACTTCATTTACTAAAAATATTTTTTTATATAATTATTCATAGCGGTATTGTTACTTTAATGGAGCTTGGAATTTGGGAAAAGATTTAAAGAGCCAAATACGCCGCTGGTTAAAACCCAGGCGGCGGCAACGCAAACGGTTTATCTACGCCGGCAGAAGGGGTTCAACTATAATCCTAAAGCAATAAAATAAAAATGATAAAAATAATTAAATTAAGAGAAGATGAAGTTATGTTTTTAAAAGAAATTTGCAATATTGATATTTTAGCAAAGTTTGCTTCTAAAACTAATTTTGAAAAAAAATCAAATAGTTGGATACTTTTATTAGAAGTAGAAGATATGGAATTTATTAATGATGAGCTTTTAAAATCCCTTACTGATAGTGGTCTTACGAATGACGAAGTAAATTCGCTGGGCAATAAAATAGATAGTTTCTTGGATAAATTCAATCATTATGAATAGTGTTACTAACTATATAAATTTAGGGCAGGGTTCTAATGGTTTGTGCCGCTTGTCAGAGACAAGGCGGCGGCGATTCACGAGTGACGGCGATGGGCTTAGGAGTAGAATTGAGGAACACCCACAGCTGAGAAATATATTTCTGGCAGACAAGCAACGGCGAAAATCCTATAATTCTTATGAGGAAGAAAATTCCGCTTGGAACCACATGCTTATTTTGATCCAGCGGTACTCGTTTCAATCTGTATCGAATAAACGATCGGCACTTCTTTACGGACATGTTCTTTGATCCTTTCAACGGTGGCTACCAGTTTTTTTTGATCTGCCTGTTGTACATTGATATCAAGATGTACCAGTAATTTCTCACTACCAATGTACATAGTATCGAACTCAGTGATGTCCACTACTCCCTTCACTTGCAGTACCGCTTTCCTGATCTCTTTTTCGATTTCGGGAGAAGCAGTTTTGCCAACGAGGTAATCCTTTACTCCTGCAATGAGCATTACTGAGGAACAAGCTATCAAAACACCAATGAGTATAGCACCAACGGCATCAAAATATTCGATATTGGCAAGCTGGTACAGGAGCAGTGAAATAAGTCCCATGACGGCGGATGCAGTTCCGGTAAGATCAAGAATAAAAGTATTTTTGGTCTCAACATGGGTTGTCTTAAAAAATATGCTAAAGAGCTTTGGGAGCTTTTCTTTTTCCAGCAACCTGCGTGTGCTTAAAGACAAAGCATATCCATTGGTGATGATAGAAATGACAAGAGCCCCGTAGGCAAAGTATATTTTTTCTATTTCCTGGGGATGAAGGAATCGCTGCACACCAAAATAAATTGATAGGCCTCCCCCGAAAATAAGCATGACAATGGCAGAGACCAGGGTCCAGAAAAAAAGTGATTTACCAAAGCCAAAAGGATGTTTTTTGTTGGGTCTTCGTTTGGAGATACGAAGCCCGATAAGCAGGAGACCGGATGCAACAAGATCAGAAAATCCTTCAAACGCTTCTGCAAGCATCACAACACTGCCTGTCATTATCATGACGATCACATTGAGGATAATGTCTACCAGGTCAACGAAAAAAGAAGTCCATACTGCTTTACCTGAAGAAATTTTTTTCGGCATATGTAAAATGGTGCTGAGGTTATAACCTGTCTTTCTCTTTTATAATGAAGCGCTTTTTTATAGGGCAAAGGCCTTGCCAAATTCGATATTCAGGGTGTTGTAACTAATTTCCCAGGCCTACCCCTGCAACTCAGGTATTCCAGATGGTTGATTTTTTCCCTCCGTCTGAGACAGCTAGTGTAACTATCAACTTCTTTGTCATTTCGACCAACGGGAGAAATCTATATTTTAAAACAGATTTCTCACTTCGTTTCGAAATGACAAATAAAAAAAGTCCGCCAATTTTGTTGGCGGACTTTTTATTGAAATTATTGAATCAAGTATTATTTACCTGGATTACGCAGCTTACTGTGATTTTTACTGTAAACAAAATAGATAATTACACCAAGTAGTAACCAACCACCAAGGCGTAACCAGTTTGTCCAACCAAGGCCAACAATCATGGCACCGCAAACCAGGATACCAAGTATTGGTACGAGTGGTACAAGCGGTGTTTTAAATGCACGTGGCATATCAGGATCGGTTTTGCGGAGTACCATAACTGCCACACAAACCAGCATAAAGGCAAACAGGGTTCCGATACTGGTCATATCTCCCACGATATCGCCCGGTACAAATGCAGCAAATGCACCAACCACGCCTAGGAATATTAAGTTTGCTTTGTATGGTGTTTTAAATTTAGGATGTAAATCGCTGAATATTTTTGGTACCAATCCATCACGGCTCATAGAATAAAATACACGACTTTGACCAAGCAACATTACTAATATTACCGAAGAGAAACCGGCAAGGATGGCAACCGTTACCAGTTTAGCAAGCCACTCGTAACCCGGCATATAAGTATTGATAGCCTGGGCAACAGATGCTTCTTTACCTGTGGTACGGAAAAACTCTACAGGAGCCATGCCGGTTAAAACGTGTGCAAATAAAATATAGAGCACAGTACATATAGCAAGTGACCCAAGGATACCTATGGGCATTGATTTTTTTGGATTTTTGGTTTCCTGTGCGGCGGTACTTACTGCATCAAAACCAATAAAGGCAAAGAATACAACACCCGCGGCACCGAGGATGCCCATGATACCTCCATAAGTATGTGCTACGCCCTGGTGATCTGTATAGGTAGAAGCAGGGGGAATATAATTAGCATGATTATCAGCATTTATAAAACCCCAGCCAAGCACAATTATTAAGACAACAATGGCAACTTTTGCAATTACAATAAGGCCATTTACAAAAGCAGATTCTTTTGTTCCTTTTATTAATAATAAACTAAGCACTGCGATAATACCAAATGCAGGTATATTCATAATACCACTTACACCATCAACAGAATGTTCGAAAGGAGAGTGGCACCATTCGTAAGGAATGGGGCTCATGTGCAATACATTGGTGAGTAAATTATTGAGGTATTCGCTCCAGGCAATACCTACTGTAGCAGCACCTACTGCATATTCCAGCATAAGATCCCAACCAATGATCCAGGCCATAAACTCACCCATGGTAGCATAGGTGTAGGTATAAGCACTACCCGAAATAGGAATAGAAGAAGAAAGTTCGGCATAACACAATCCTGCAAGGGCGCAACCAATTGCGGCCACAATAAAACCTATTGTTACAGAAGGGCCGGCATTTTGCGCTGCGGCTGCGGCGGTTCTTACAAATAATCCTGCACCGATGATTGCGCCAATACCAAGTGCCACAAGAGCACCTGAACCGAGTGTACGTTTAAGTCCTTTTTCTGAGTCACCACTTTCCAACATCAGGTCGGCCATTGGTTTTTTTACAAATAAACTCATATTAATTAGTTGGGTTTAATGAAGAATGTCCCGATAGCTATCGGAACGGAAAAATAAGCAATAAATTCTTAATTATACAACCGATAATACATTTTGCGTGAATTGCCGGCCAATAACAAGTATTAAATATTATATTGCGAGACAATTTTTTGGGGAAGGGTAATACGATCGGATTGCTAAACAATCATTTTTCTGAACACAAACTTTCTTTTAGTTTTGATGCTTCACTATAAAAAATAAAAATGAATCAACGAAAGGCCGGACTTCTATCTTTGCTTTTATTTACGGTGGTAGCTATTATACATTTTATCCATTTGGAAAAATGGGTGATCTTCCCCGACGGGTTCGATACTTTCCTGATGGCTTTGCGATGGATATTTGTGGCTAGCCTGGTATTGTTTGCACTATATAAAAAATCATTAACTACGTGGATATTGGTGGCAATGGCTATTGGTGTGGAAATAGGTCTTGACTTTCCTGCTTTTTCGCAGAATCTCCAGTTTCTCAGTAAAATATTTCTCCGGTTAGTTAAGACAATTGTTGCTCCTTTATTATTTGCAACTCTTGTAGTGGGTATTGCCAGCCATTCTAATTTGAAACAAGTAGGCCGCATGGGATGGAAATCGCTTTTATATTTTGAAGTGGTTACCACCATTGCACTTGTTATCGGCCTGGTCTTTATTAATATCACAAAAGCAGGTGTGGGTATCATAGTACCTGAAAGCTTTTTAAAAGAATTACCCGAAGCAAAAATAAAAACCTGGCAAGATCATATCATTGATATTTTTCCGGAGAATATCATCAAATCTATTTATGAAGGCAATGTATTACCCATCGTTGTTTTCAGTGTAATTTTTGGTATTGCATTGGCGCTTTTAAATGAGCATAAGAAAAAGCCGATGCTTGATTTTACAGAGAGCCTTGCTGAGGCCATGTTTAAATTCACCAACATTATTATGTATTTCGCCCCGTTTGGCGTTGGCGCAGCCATTGCAGTTACTGTGGGTCATTTGGGTATTGATATTTTAAAGAATCTTGCATTGCTGCTTATCACATTATATCTTGCTTTGTTCGCCTTTTTATTATTTGTGCTGCTGCCTATTGCAATATGGGTAGCCAAAGTGCCGATAAAAAAATTCATCCAGGCCATAAAAGAACCAGTGTCTATTGCTTTTGCTACTACAAGTTCTGATTCGGCCCTGCCAAAAGCATTAGAGAATATGGAAAAATTTGGTGTGCCCCGAAAGATAGTATCCTTTGTTATACCTACGGGTTATACTTTTAATCTGGATGGGACAACCTTGTATCTTTCATTGGCATCTGTATTTGTGGCGCAGGCTGCAGGTATGGACCTTTCCTTTGGAGAGCAGTTATTGATCGGGCTTTCGTTAATGCTCACCAGTAAGGGTGTAGCCGCCGTGCCCAGGGCATCATTAGTAATATTGATTGCAACGGCTGCTACATTTGGTTTTCCACTGTGGCCTATTATGGCTATTTATGGTATTGATGAATTAATGGATATGGCACGTACATCTGTAAATGTTATAGGTAATACCCTGGCAAGTTGTGTTATTGCCCGCTGGGAAGGAGAATTTGATGATAAAAAGGCTCTTGAATTTCAAGCTGAGTAAAGGAGCTGGAACATCCGTAACTATTATAAATAAAAAAAGTACATGTTAGATTTTATTTTGCTTGATTTTTCGTGGACACAGTTATTGCAGCCGCAATGGTATATTGATAATGGCGGATTGTGGTTTGTACTGTTTATTGTGTTTGCCGAGACAGGCCTGTTTGCGGGGTTTTTTCTACCCGGTGATTCCCTACTTTTTGTTACAGGCATCTATGCCCATGAAATGAATGAAAAATCGCATGAGCCAGGTTTGGCTAACCAGTTCTTAAGATTATTCGGCGTTGATAATAACCATAGTTACTGGCTTGACCTGTTTGTGTTGGTAATACTGATCTCTATTGCAGGTATCTTAGGCAATGCACTGGGATACTGGATAGGAAAAAGATTCGGTCATGGCATGTACAGTTGGAAAGACAGGTGGTTCTTTAAAAAACGTTATTTACATGAGGCACATGATTTTTATGAAAAACATGGTGGCCGTGCCATTGTGCTGGCCAGGTTTATTCCCATCATCAGAACATTTGCGCCTTTAATTGCCGGTATTGTTGATATGGACAGGGCTAAATTCACTTACTATAATATTGTTGGCTGCATTGCCTGGGTTACATCCATGGTATTGGGAGGGTTCTTTTTACAGCGATGGCTCTTGAAGGCTTATGATTTTGATTTGAAAGAACACCTGGAAATAATTGTAATTGGTATTGTAGCGCTATCCATGATCCCTATTTTTATCAAATTGATTTTTGGCAAAAAGAAAAAAGTTGAGGATGCAAAACCAGAATAAAACTGCTTCTGTTTTTAACATTGCTGTTATAGTAGCTGCCCTTGGTTATTTTGTTGATATCTACGACCTGCTCTTGTTCAGCATTACCCGTGTTCCAAGTCTTAAATCATTAGGGTTATCTGATGCCCTGGTTTTATCAGAAGGGGAGAGCATCATCATGTGGCAGATGGCCGGCCTGCTGATCGGAGGAATCATCTGGGGCATCATGGGTGATAAGAAAGGCAGGCTTAGTGTTTTGTTCGGTTCCATCATTTTATATTCCCTTGCCAATATTGCCAATGGCTTTGTGCAAACTGCCGACCAATTTAAGATCATACGCTTTATTGCAGGTGTAGGCCTTGCAGGTGAACTGGGAGCAGGTATTACGCTGGTATCGGAACTTACCCATAAAAGTAAGAGAGGTATTGCTACTTCGCTGGTTGCAGGCATTGGCTTAACCGGTGCCGTTGTTGCTTTTATCATGAAAGAAAATTTTGACTGGCGTACCTGTTATTTTATTGGTGGCGGATTGGGACTGGCGTTGCTGTTGCTGCGTATCTCTGTTTTTGAATCAGGTATGTTTCAGGAAACTAAAAAACTGGATGTAGTAAGAGGGAATTTCTTTATGCTTGTTAATACCAAAGAAAAATTTAAAAAATACCTCTGCAGTATTTTAATAGGATTGCCAACCTGGTTTGTAATCGGTGTATTAGTAACATTCTCCAGCGAATTTGGAAAGCAAATGGGTATTGTAGAAAAAATAGACCCTGGTAAAGCGATCATGTATGCATACGCTGCAATTTCCATCGGCGATATTTTAATTGGTTTTATAAGCCAATGGCTTAAAAGCCGTAAGAAGGCATTGTACCTGTTCTATTTTATTACTGCAGTTTTCATGGTACTGTTCTTTACCATTCAATGGAATGGTACTGCTGCTAAAATGTACTGGATATGTGCAGGGCTGGGTTTTGGTACGGGTTTCTGGGCCATATTTGTAACCATGGGAGCGGAGCAGTTTGGTACTAATATCCGGGCTACAGCGGCAACCACTATACCTAATATGGTAAGAGGTATGCTGACTATTATGATATTGCCTTTGTTCAAGTTATTTCGTGGTATGACAGATTATGTAACAGGAGGCTGGATAACAGCCATCGTTATAATGGCAATAACCATTGTTGCGGCTATCTTAACTAAAGAAACCTTTCATAAAGATCTAAACTACGTAGAAGAATAATTTTATTTGCTGCAATTCGTTTAACCCTGCCTGCCGGCAGGCAGGTTTGTGTAAATTTGTGCTATGAAATTTCTCATCATACGTTTTTCTTCCATCGGCGATATTGTTTTAACCACGCCTGTTATCCGTTGCCTGCGTAATAAGTATCCTGATGCGGAAATCCATTTTTTGACCAAGCATGCTTTTAAAGGTATTGTTGCCCATAATCCATACCTCAATAAAATTCATACCCTGGGTGATAGTTTTGAGCTGATGCTGCATGAACTGGGAATTGAAGAATATGATTACATCATTGACCTGCATCATAATCTTCGTACACTTCGTATTAAAAGAGCCTTAAAAAATGTAAAATCATTTTCTTTCAATAAACTTAATGTAGAAAAGTTCATCCTTACCAATCTCAAAATAAATATTCTTCCCAAAAAACATATTGTAGACAGGAACCTGGAGACCGTGGCTTCACTCGGCGTTGTAAATGACGGGATGGGGCTTGATTATTTTATCCCGTCGCTGGATAATGTAAAAGAAAGTGATTTTCCTACCTCTCATATGCATGGTTACATCGCCATAGTTATTGGCGCAGCATTGGCCACTAAAAAACTGCCATTGCATAAACTGAAAGAATTATGTGCAGCTACAGATCATCCGATTATTTTATTAGGAGGGAAAGATGATTATGATGATGGTAAAGAAATTGCTAAAGTTGATGAGATAAAGATCTATAATGCCTGCGGTAAATTTAATCTGAATGAATCTGCAGACCTGTTAAAGAAATCAAAACTGGTTATCAGTCATGATACTGGGCTGATGCATATTGCCGCAGCACTACAAAAGCCTGTCATTTCTGTATGGGGCAATACCGTACCGGCTTTTGGTATGTATCCTTATTATGGTTCAAGGTCTAATAAGCATTATGATGTAGTGGAGATAGATAAGCTGTGGTGCAGGCCCTGCAGCAAAATTGGTTACCAGAAATGCCCACGGGGCCACTTCAAATGCATGGAGAATATCGCTGTTAACGATATTGTAAATCTGGTAAGGCAACGCTTGCAGAAATGATAATAGTTGTTGTTTTGTACTGTAGATTTTTAATTTGTGTTATGAAGTATTTATTCTTTATCGTTTTCTTGTTTGTAGGATATTCCATAAAAGCCCAAACAACAGTTATCATTCAGTGGCAAGCTATTAAGTCAGGCAATAAGGGAGATACTATTTATTATGATCCGGCACGAAAATTAACCTGGGATGATTTTAAAGGCAGGCCGGATGCAGCAAGTCCTGCTGCGGCAATTACCGAATCTGGTTTTGGCTATAAAATGTCTATGAACTCTTATAAAAAGAAGACGACAATTACTATTACTGTATTTTGTTATTTTAATAAAAGGCATTCATGGGTAAAAAGAAATATGGATAGTGATTATGCCTTAACGCATGAACAGCATCATTATGATATCACCTATATCAATGCAAATCTATTTGTTCAGAAATTAAAAGAAGCAAAAATTACTTTAAAAAATTATGATGCAGTGGTTGAAAAGATACATGATGAAAGTTTTGCTGCATTGGATAAAATGCAGAATGAGTATGATGGTGAAACAAGCAATGGCAGAAAAAATCGTATTCAATATAAATGGAATAAAAAGATAGATCAGCAACTGGAAGACCTGTTCCCTACAAATTCACGATAAGTACCGGTATCTTTAATTCGTGCCTTACTGTATTTACTGTTTCCCCATAAATAAAATCTTTAAGGCCTGTATGGCCATGTGCTCCCATTACCAGCATATCGGCCTTAACATCTTTGGCGATCCGTACAATCTCTCTTGCCCTGTTTTTATATCCAAGGAAACCTTCTGTTGTATAACCACGTGACTGCATTTCTAAAACATAGCTATCCATCCGTTCTTTATCTTTCCGTGATTCATAATCATCACTTTTATCGCCAAATAATTTGGCTGAAGCACTTTCAACAATATGCATTAAAATATACCGGGTATTTTCTTTCCCCTGTCCTATTGCGTAGGCCAGCAGTTTTTCATCATGCTCACTAAAATCAAGCGCTATCGCAATTTTAGTAAAGCTTGGAATATCGAGGGTTTTAAATGTATTTGTTTCCGGGTGTATCTTTATAGGAGTATGTTTTTTTCTTTTTGGTGTGATAATGATGTATAGCAATAAACCACTGCAAAGCACCACCCCTACACTTATTAAAACCTGTTGCCATAGCGCTCCGTTCGAAAAAATTTCTCCTATTTCATTGGCCAGCATCTTTAAATTTAAGAATACCAGTACCGATGCAATCAGCCAGGCAGCTATTTTTTGTAAAGGATTGATGGCAAATTTGCCCATCGTTTTTTTATCACTCACAAAATGTATCAAGGGAATGATTGCAAAACCTAATTGCAAACTCAAAATAACCTGACTTAATATTAATAGCGAGTCTACATTTTCTTCACCATAAATTACAATTACTATCAGGGCAGGAACAATAGCTACGAGTCTTGTAACGAGCCTTCTTAAAATTGGATTGATGCGAAGGCTTAAATATCCCTCCATGATGATCTGGCCTGCAAGCGTTCCGGTAATAGTACTGCTTTGACCGGCAGCAATTAATGCAACAGCAAAAAGAACAGGGGCTGTATTTCCTAAAAATTCGGGTAATAACCGGTGTGCTTCTTTAATTTCTGCCACACCTGCATTGGGAGTACCATAAAATACGGAAGCTGCAACAATCAAGATTGCAGCATTTACAAAAAAGGCCATGTTTAAAGCAATGGTAGTATCAATGCGGTTAAATTTAATAGCCTGTTTTATACCAGCATCAGTGCGGTCTATTTTTCTTGTTTGCACAAGTGCAGAATGCAGGTATAAATTATGCGGCATTACAGTTGCACCAATAATACCGATAGCAATGTATAATGCTTCATCGGTCATTGCCGATGGAATAAACCCTGTCATAACTTTTCCTATCGGGGGGTCAGCTAAAACCAGTTGTATTAAAAAGGAGATGCCAATTACTCCAACAAGGGTAATTATAAAAGCTTCCATCTTGCGGATACCAAGTCTTTGTAAATAAAGTAATAAAAAAGTATCAAGTACTGTAATGGATACGCCCCACACCAATGGAAGGCCTGTTAATAGTTGTATACCGATTGCCATACCCAACACCTCGGCAAGGTCGCAGGCTGCAATAGCGATCTCTGCAAGTATGTATAAAAAAAAGTTTACTACTTTAGGATAGGTTTCTCTATTTGCCTGCGCAAGATCACGCCCACGTACTATTCCTAATCTTGCTGAAAGTCCCTGCAGTAAAAGGGCCATAAGGTTACTCATCAGCAGAACCCAGATAAGGGTGTATCCAAATTTACTTCCGCCTGCAAGATCTGTTGCCCAGTTACCGGGATCCATATAACCAACACTCACCAAATAAGCAGGGCCTAAAAAAGAAAAGATCCTTCTCCAGCCAGTTTTTTTTCCTGTGGTATCAACTGATTCATGTACTTCGCTTAGTGAAGCATCATTATTTTTTTTACTGATCATAATGTACAAATACATTTTTAGCAACCTGTTCACTGATGATGCAGGCATTCTGTTTCAAAATTTTTATTTCCAACGATGAATCAAAATCAAATTTCCTGAGCACAGTTATTTGAGTACCTAATGCGATATTGTAATGTTTAAGCATCTCCAGCATTTCTGCCGACTGATTGGTTACAGAACTTACCGTCATTATTTTATTTAAATGAGCTTCACCCAGGTTCTGCTGGTTTATTATCGGAATAATCCCATTCTTATCAGGAATGGGATCTCCATGTGGATCAAATAATGGGTTACCAAGAAAATTATCCAGTCTTTGAACAAGTTCATCGCTATTGATATGTTCCAGTTCTTCGGCAATGCTGTGGACTTTATCCCAGTCAAATTGTAATTTTTCAACCAAAAAAAGTTCCCACAACCTGTGTTTTCGTACTACATCGAGTGCCGCTTTTTTACCTGCTTCATTTAACTTAAAGCCTTTGTATTTTTCGTACTGTAACAATTTTTTGCTTTTTAATTTCTTAAGCATATCTGTAACAGATGCAGCACGGGTATGCATTTCCGCCGCCAATGAATTGGTGTTTACTAAGCCCGTTTGCTGCTGTAGGTGGTAAATCCTTTTGATATAGTTCTCTTCACTGGTTGTGTAAGACATGTTATGGAAAATAAAATTTAGACAAAACTAAAAATATAACATCCTATTTCCAAAATTATTTACGAGGGAATAAAGTTCCGGCTCCGGTAGAGTGAATTACAGAAAAATCATTTAATGTGTACCATTTACATATCAATTGTGTGAAATTTCCATTAATATTGCGACTCAAACCAATATAACCCATTATGAATTTTTCTTCTTTTAATGTTCCCTATGAAATTGATGAACAATACAGCAAGCGTATAGCTTATTTTTCGATGGAGTTTGCAATAAGTCAGCCATTAAAGATCTATAGTGGCGGTTTAGGTTTTTTAAGTGGCTCCCATATGCGTAGTGCTTACGAATTACGCCAGAATTTAGTAGGTGTTGGCATTCTATGGAAATACGGATACTATGACCAGGCCAGGAACCAGGATCAAACCTTACAGGTGCAGTGGAACGAAAAGATTTACAATTTTCTGGAAGATACCGGCATTAAATTCCAGATAGATATACATGAGCACCCGGTATGGGTTAAAGTATGGTATCTGAACCCGGAAACTTTTAAATCAGCCCCTCTATTTTTATTAAGTACCGATCTGCCCGAGAATGATTATGTTTCTCAAACAATAACTCATCGCTTATATGATGCCAACGTAGCAACCAAGGTTGCCCAGTTTATTTTATTAGGCGTGGCTGGTGCAAAATTAATGGACGAATTGAATTTTAATCCAGAGCTATATCATTTGAATGAGGCACATGCCATCAGCTCTGCATTTTACCTGTTTAGGAAATTTGGAAATGTTGAGGATGTAAAAAAGCGTTTGGTATTTACCACACATACACCCGAGGAAGCAGGTAATGAAAAACATGATATACATCTTTGTGAAAAGATGAGTTATTTCTGTGGAATGAAACTGGAAGATGTAAGGAAACTTACAGGTATGGAAGGTGACCTTTTTAATCATTCCCTGGCGGCTTTGCGTTTTGCAAAACTAGCAAATGGTGTAAGCCAGTTGCATGGTGAAGTAAGCAGGCAGCTTTGGAAGAAATACGATGGCATTTGTGAGATAAAAGCAATTACCAATGCACAAAACTGGCATTACTGGGCAGATAAGCAACTATACCGGTATGTCGATGCACATAATGAAGATGGTTTTATAGATCGTAAAAGATATTTGAAAAAGCGTGCCTTTGATGTGGTGGCTGATCAAACGGGTAAACTTTTTAAACCTGATGTTTTCACCATCGTATGGGCACGCCGTTTTGCAGGTTACAAAAGAGCTGAATTACTTACCCGTGATGAAGAAAGATTTGAAGCCTTATTAAATAATCCGAAATATCCTGTTCAGATCATCTGGGCCGGAAAGCCATATCCTGTAGATTATCCTGCTATCAGTGATTTTAATATGCTGGTTCACCTGAGTAAGAAATATGATAATGTAGCTGTTTGTATAGGTTACGAATTAGGACTGAGCAAACGTTTAAAACAGGCATCAGATCTTTGGCTAAATAATCCCCGGGTGCCCAGGGAAGCCAGTGGTACAAGTGGTATGACGGCAGCGATGAATGGTGCGGTTAACTGCAGTACAAATGATGGATGGATCTGCGAATTTGTGAATCATGGCAACAATGGTTTTGTGGTACCGCCCATCGATTACGCAAATGTAAGCGTGCATGAGCAGGATGAGTATGACCTCAATAAATTGTATGAGATACTGGAGAACCAGGTATTGCCATTATACTACGATAATCCGGAAGTGTGGAGAGAAATAACTAAAAACGGAATGAGAGATGTTCGCTGGCAGTTCGACAGCAACCGTATGGCCAAGGAATATTATGAGATACTATATAAATAATTTTAAAAACATCCCTGGTTAGTCCGGGGATGTTTGTTTTACTCTAAATTTTATTAATGGAAAAGTATTCAAAAAAAATAGAGATACGCTGGGCAGATCTTGATCCTAATTTTCATGTACTGCATTCAAAATACTATGACTTTGGAGCCTACTGCCGTATGGCTTTTTTAACAGAGCATGGCATTACAACAAAGCTGATGATGGATAATCATATAGGCCCTATTATTTTTCGGGAAGAATGTTTGTTTAAAAGAGAAATACGATTCGGTGATGAACTGGAGGTGTTTTTATACCTCAGTAAATGCAATGAAGATGGAAGCAGATGGTCAATGATGCATGAACTTTGGATCAACGGTAACACTCTTGCTGCCGTAATTAATATTGATGGGGCATGGATAGATACTGCAATAAGAAAGCTGGCAAAGCCGGTGGAGATCTGTAAGATAGGATTGGAGCTTATTCCCAAAACAGCAAATTTCAATCAATAATACAATGTCGCTTTGCGGACAGTTGCAGTAAGTAAATGCTGCTACCTTTGGAATAAATAAATTTTAGGTATGAAAAAATCAATAATGCTGTTTTCTTTTTTATTAATTGTTTCCTCAATTGTTTTTGCTCAATCCGAAACGGTTTACCCGGAGGGATTAAAAGTTGGTGATATGGCTCCCGAATTTTCCGGTAAAGATCAGAACGGTAAAATATTTACGCTTACTGATGCATTAATGAAAGGCGATGTGGTTATGCTTTTTTACAGAGGTCAATGGTGTCCTTACTGTAACAAACAACTAAGTCATTTTTCAGATTCCTTACAACTTTTAACTGCAAAAGGAGTAACCTTGTTGGCCATTACACCTGAAACTGGAGAGAATGTAAAAAAGACCGTTGATAAAACAAAAGCAACTTTCCCTGTGCTTGAGGATGAAGGATTATCAATAATGAAAATGTACAAAGTGAATTTTGCAATGGATGAAAAGACAGTTACAAAATATAAGGGATATGGAATAGACCTTGATAAAGCAAATGGAAATAATGGTACTAATCTTCCTGTACCGGCAACTTACATTATAGGTAAAGATGGGAAAATAAAGTATGTATTTTTTAATGCTGATTACAGAAAGAGGGCCCATGTCCTGGATATTCTGAATAATCTCTGATAAAAATTTTCAATTGTAAGTGTTGCAAAAATTATCTTTGCAGCACTTTTTTATGCTGACTGCTACCATTAATCTATATAAAAATGCATACACAGGTTTAAACCGACGTATGTGGTTGCTTGCTGTGGTTATGTTGATAAACCGCAGTGGTACCATGGTTTTGCCGTTTATGACTCTTTATTGTAAACACATTGGATACACTACCACGCAGGCAGGCCTGGTCGTTGCTATTTATGGAATAGGATCATTGGTTGGTGCATTTATCGGGGGAAAAATAAGCGACCGCTTTGGATTTTACTACACCCAATTTTTTGCATTATTATGTGGCGGCATATTATTTATTTTGCTGGGGCAGATGGATACTTATTTCTCCATCTGTGTTTGTACTTTTTTTCTGAGTATGGTCAATGAATCTTTCAGGCCTGCAAATGCTACTGCCGTGGCGCATTACAGCACTGCAGAAACCCGTACGCAATCATTTTCAATAGTGAGGTTGGCCATAAACCTGGGCTGGGGTGTTGGTGGCGCATTAGGTGGCTTACTGGCATCAATTGATTATCATTTATTATTTTGGGTTGATGGCGTTACAAATATTAGTGCTGCTTTTTTATTGTTGTTGCTTTTGCCCAAAGTAAGCCTGGCTCAACAGCAAAGTCCTGCAAAAAATAAAGCGGGATCCAAATTAGAAAAACCTGCCTATGCCGATAAAACATTCATGTATTTTATAGCATTACAGGTTCTTTTTGCTATTTGTTTCTTTCAGTTATTTACAACCATTCCATTGTACTTTAAGGAGAATTTGCATATCAATGAGTTTTGGATAGGAGTTTTAATGGCGATGAACGGGATCATTATTGCTTTATTTGAAATGATAATTGTATTTAAGCTGGAAGGAAGGCAGCCTTACCTGCGCCTGATGACTATTGGGTCAATACTCATGGCAATATCATTCCTGGTATTGAATATTCCTTTTGTAGCTGCTTTTACAATTGCTGTTATATCAACAATAATGATAACAGTGGGAGAGATGATAGCTATGCCATTTATGAATTCCTATTATATTTCCAGGAGTTCTGAAGGCAACCGTGGGCAGTACGCAGCTTATTATACTATGGCGTGGAGTGCTGCGCAGGTGGTTGGGAGCACAGGTGGTACCCAGATTGCTTATGCAATTGGGTTTAATAATTTATGGTGGATCATTTGTACAATTTGCCTGCTTGCAGCATGGGGTTATAACAAGTTGCTCAGTAGGCAAAACAAATAGATCTATTTATAGATTATTGTTGAATTGGATTTTGCGCTGATTGGCATATCCTGTCCCATCATTTGTAAACTACCGGTAATATCACTGTTGCTTGTTCTTTTCTTTACAAGTCCTGTTGATATATCAGTGATGATTTCTCCGGTTGTTTTGGTATCACTCTTGATCTCAAATTCCATTTCCTGGAAATTTAGCATATTAACTGCTTTGATTACAACGTCAAGTTGGATGACAGCTTCGTTACCGGTAATTGATTTAAAAGTGTAAGTACGTATGATCTTCATATCTTTTGCAACAGTGGTATCACTCCATTTATCACCAATTGATTTACCACCTGGGATTATTTCAAATGCACCTGAAACCATTGCATCATCTGAAGTATTGGAAAACATTTTAAGCAGGTCCTCAGCAGGGTTTGCACCCTCGGTATCTTTTGCCTTAACGATCTTCTTCTGTTCAACAGCTAAGCCGGTGTTATTGTCAATATCAACGTCAACGGTTTTATTCAGTCTTTCGTCAAAGATTTTTGCCATATCCGAATTATTGCCTTGTTTATTTTCTGAATCATAATTATTAGGCTGGCCCATCATGTTCATATCTACTTTAAACTTGGTAAGTGTGTTTGAAACTGTGGAGTTCTTATCCGTAATATTTTTAACCTGCAATGAATTCACAGCGGTTGAATTACTGTTCAACTCCATACCCATGCCAAAACTTGCTTCAATATGGGTTGTGCTTTCTACATCTATTTTCTGGCCACTGGTTAATTTCAGCTTATTTATAGCATTGTTATTTGTTGTACCGGGCTGTGCAAAAGAAACCACTGCAATAAACAGCGTTACTAGGGTAGAATTAATTTTCTTCATGGTTAAATTAAATTAAATGTAAAAATATCAACTAACAGCTGATTCTATACACTTGTTTGAATTTTTGTAAAAAATTTAGGGTTTGATCAGGTTTAAAGCAAAAAATAAGGGCTATTCATTTATGAATAGCCCTTTAAAGGTTTTTGAGGTTGAGGGATTATCCTACTACCTGCACGTTAACTGCGTTCATTCCTTTTTTGCCTTCTTGCAAATCGAACTCAACGCTGTCGCCTTCTTTAATATCGCTTATTAATCCACTTACGTGAACGAAAGTT
>JAYUYX010000231.1:0-20307 GCA_043752205.1 Chitinophagaceae bacterium | reverse complement strand
GTCTGAAAACTTAGCAAGTGTTAGAGTTCACCTCTGCTTTTCCTTTTAAAAAATTACTCACAATTATTCTTAAATCAAAGTAAAGGCAAGTGTTCCCCAAATTGCTTAAATTAAAAGCATAATGATTATGTGATTACTTGATGCCTCTTCAGTTCCACCGGTTTGTAACCGGCTTTAAAGCCACTTTCTCCTCACAGTACATAAATTGCCAACCATTTATTCTTAAATTTACTGCATAAGTTCTTCCATGGCCAAACACATCAACTTTAACCCAGCCGATTTTGAGCCCATTAAAAGGATCGCCCTAAGTTTTCCCGGGGCCGAAGAATCGGTATCGCATTACGACACCCCATCCATAAAAATAAACGGTAAGTTTATGTGCCGCCTGGTAGAGGGCGGAGATTTTATTCCCATTCATTTAGACTTTGAACTGAGAGACGAGTATTTAGAAAAATTCCCTGACATTTTTCATTTGCCCGACCACTACAAAAACTATAAATACATTTGTATGTGGGTGCATAAGTACAATACCAAACTACTTAAAGAAATTTTAGAACTAAGCTGGAAGGGACTGGCTACCAAAAAGCAGTTGAAGGAATGGGAGGGAGGATAGCTATCCCCATGCAGATAATTTTACTAACTTTAAGCACCATCCTTCATCTAAAATAACTGTTTATGTCAAAGCATTGGAGCCGCCGTGATGCCATCAGGGCATTGGGATTAACTTTAGGAACCGCTGCACTTCCTGTTGCTGCATGGGCAG
This sequence comes from Chitinophagaceae bacterium, assembly GCA_043752205.1. Classification (GTDB taxonomy): domain Bacteria; phylum Bacteroidota; class Bacteroidia; order Chitinophagales; family Chitinophagaceae; genus Ferruginibacter. Next base: position 19,544 of record JAYUYX010000231.1, on the reverse strand, counting down.
TTGATGAAAATAAACATCCCATTTTATTACCCGATAAAAAATTAAACTTAGACAAGCCTGTTACAGCAATTACCTGCGGTGCAGGTGCCAGGGGCAATGTGTATGGAAATTATGCAGTAAAATATCCTGAGCAGCTCGATATAGTTGGCGTAGCCGAACCCATTGCCCTGCGTAATGAACGCTACACAAAAAAACACAGCATCAAAGAAGAGAACCGTTTTAATACCTGGGAAGATGTTTTTAAGCGGCCAAAATTTGCTGATGCTATCATTATTACCACACCCGATAACCTGCATTATGGCCCCTGTATGAAAGCATTGGAAATGGGTTATGATGTGTTACTCGAAAAACCGATCTCACCAAGTGAAAAGGAATGCCGTGAGATCTTAGCCCTGTCGAAAAAGACCGGGAGAATAGTTGCTGTATGTCATGTACTGCGCTATGCACCTTACTTTATTAAGCTGAGAGAGATCATACAAAGTGGTGTGTTGGGTGAAGTGGTAAGCATACAGCACCTGGAGCCCATTCAGCATATTCATATGAGCCACTCTTATGTGCGTGGCAACTGGCACAACAGTAAACAAACCACGCCTATTATTTTAGCCAAATCTTGTCACGACCTGGATATTATAAAATGGATGGTAGATAAACCCTGCACCCATATACAGGCATTTGGAAGCCTGCAATGGTTTACACAAAAAAATGCCCCGCCCGGAAGTACCGCACGTTGTACGGATGGTTGCGCCGTGGAAAAAAAATGTGTGTACTCTGCCCTGGAAATTTATTACCGTAAAAGAAGCTGGAACTATGTCTTTGATCTGCCCGAAGAAAAAGATAAACAGGCAGCAGTTGTTTTGGAAAAATTAAAGACAACCAATTATGGCCGCTGTGTTTACCGTATGGAAAACGATCAGCCGGATCACTATACCACCAATATTTTATTTGAGGGCGGGCTTACTGCAGCCTTTTCAATGGCAGCTTTTACATCCTACGATGGAAGAAGAACAAGGGTGATGGGAAGCCTGGGTGATATAACAGGAGATATGAATTCCTTTACGATGACCGATTTTTTAACCGGTAAAAAAACAGAATGGAAACAGGAGTCGGATGGACATGGAGGAGGAGACTGGCGACTGGTAACCGATTGGATAAATGCAGTATCGAAACATGACCCTGCGTTACTTACTTCAACCATTGATGCTTCTATTGAAAGCCATGTTATGGGTTTTATGGCAGAGGAAAGCCGGAAGAAAAATAAAGTAATGAAAGTGAAGTTATAAACATCTGGCGCAAGTGTTCCCTCCCCAAAATAATTAAATTAAAAACGAAATGTTTACGGGATCACTTGATGCCTCTTCAATTCTACCGGTTTGTAACCGGCTACTCACAAGATCCGGGCAGAGACCCGCCTGAAAAAAAAATGATTCATGAGCAACGAACCATAGCTTAGCTGTATATTTGAGAATGTAACAAGCACAGTTATAAAACACTAAACCCAACGAAAATGAAACTTCTGCTTCCTGTCTTTCTCGCTACAATAATAGCATTCTGCTTTGTTGGTACTGCAAATGCACAAACCAAATTACCAAAGTGGTTGCCGCCCGATTTTGATCCTAAGAACGGCATATTACTGATAGAAAGAGCAAACACCCCAGGCGTGCCCGGACAAAAGAAGATAGAAGAGTTTATGGAAAAAGAGTATCCATATAAATATGAATTTGTAGAAATAGCTATAGTGAACGGCGATAAAGAGCCATCAATAGTGAATGAAGAAAAATACAGCGACAAAAATCTATACCGGTTCGTTATGGTAAATTCAGTCAGCATTATAAAAGGAATGCCGAAAGCTGATGGCCGCCAATCCAGCGGCAGCATCTTTGATTATAGTTTTATAGATAGGCTTAATAACAAAGCATATCCACAAACGGGCAGTTCTACAAGTTGGCCAGCCCAGGCGTTTAAAAGAATAATGGGTAAAATACTCAAATTAAAAGCTGAATAAACAATAAAAAACGGTTTGTGATGACGTTCTGATTCCCCCGGTTTGTAACCGGGGTTGAAGTTTCATTCTATCGCAGCTGTTCCCCATGCTGCTTATCCCTTCATAGTTGATTACAAAATAAATCAACAACAATACTGACAAAAATAAAAGGTGTTTTCACGCTTGGCTATCAGGCATGGTAGTTATTATTTTGCATAAGCATTACACTTTCAAATTATAAAACCTTAAACCTGAACCATGAAGCAACTTATCTTATCTTTTTGTTTTTTAATGAGCGCTTTTTTTACTGTACATGCACAGTATACTTTTATTGTGCCCGGAAGGCCCGATAATTTGACGCAAGCGCAGGTTGATCAGTTGTTGGCCAATGGCCAGATGAATTTTGATGGCCTGCAATTCAGGGATAAGCGGATGGAATTTATAAATTTTGATAAAGGCTCTTTCAGGGGTACAACTTTTTATGCCAGTATATTAAACGATGGTATAGCCCGCAGAAAAACAGCCGAACCCGATAGGTTTGATTTTGAAGATGCAAATATCATTGCTACAAAATTAAAGCGGGTCAGCTTTTCTAACTGGAAATTTTTACGTACCATGTTCCAGGCAGATTCAATAACCGATGGGGAGTTTAAGAACTGTGCATTTACTGATAATAAATTTTATAGCTCGTACATCATCAGGGTTAAATTCAATAATGGTTTACGTATCCCTTTTGAAAACATCCAGTTTTACGCAACCACAATAGACGGTTGTACCGTTGACAGTATAAAATTTAATGGCGGTGCTTTTGCCAGCGAAGTAAAATTTAAAAGTACCAACTTTAGTGCGGTGGAATTTTTTAATGTAAATTTTATGAAAGTGAGTACACTTAGCCCGGTAAAGTTCACGGAGGCCTGTAGTTTTCGCAATGTAAAATTAAGATCATGCGTGATGGAGTCGGTTGTATTGGGAGAAGCACCATCAGGCATGTGGATATCAAAACTCAATTTTGAAAATACTACCTGGAGAAATGGATTGGCTACTGCATCCTTTAACGACAGTTGCACATTCACGGGGCAAGCTGCGCTTTTGCAGAATGTAAATTTTACAACTTCCACCTTTAACAGCGCTTCATTCGGTTTACCAGGTGCCGCTTATAAATTACCGGTAAAGCTTTGCCGTTTTATTAATTGTACGTTTAACGGGGCTGTTACATTTTATAATTGCAACCTGGAAGGAACAACCTTTCCGGCGGTAGCGATATTACAGGCTGCGGGTGTAAGGTTTATCAATTGCCTGTTTGCACCGTATAATTCAACACCGTAACCTTAAAAAATTTCTACATTTCATCCTCGATCCCTTTTTATTCTCCGGCTTGCAACCGGGTATAAGCCACCTCTATTCATTGGTATGATTTGTGATGCCCTTAACATATATAAAATGGTTAAAGGCTCTACCATGCAGGTAGGCACAATACGATGAAAAATTTTTTACTTTTATCTTATTTGATAATAAGCACAGCAATGGCATATAGTCAGGATCTTTCAGCTGATAAACTGGTTGATATGCTTTCTTTATCAATAAATAAAGCAGAAAGCCAGCTGGTAAGTAAAAAGTATACGCACTGCAGCACAGCAATAAAAGGTGATACCACATGTAAACTGTATCAATATTATCCTATACGTATAGCTAATAAAAAAAAGCCTGCTGATGCGGTGAGTAGAAAATTCCTCATATCAAATTTTGATCAAACATATTCCTTCACTTACCAGACTGATTCAAAAACTGAATTCAGTAATATTATTAAGGCTTTAAAGAAAAAAGGTTTTCAATGTAGTTACGAAATGGACAGTACCATGAGGCCGGCATCCTATGTTTTCCAATACCAGGATCATACCGCTGAAGCATCCATTCAAAAGCAGGATGATACCGCATGGTATACGATCACATTCGATAAAAAAATACTACCCGTTGATAAGGAACTTATTTTTGCGGAAGACCTGCTGCAGTTTACTTCACATGAACAACTCGTTTATTATTTTGGAGCTAAAAATGTAAAGAAGGATGTTTATTTTTTTGGAGAGAAGGATATTGCTTCCTGTTCTGTGCTTTTAATGAACACCGACAGGCAGGTGATCTTTGTGTGGAGCGATGGACTTAACAACCGAAATATTAACAGCCTCCTGATTGGCGGACAGCATAAATTAAAAAGCATGACTGGTAATGAAAAAGTCATTACAGAAAATAAATGGTCACTGAAATGTGGCTTACGTGCCGGCATGCCTTTGTATGACCTGCGTAGTATGAACCAGAAGAATATTTCTTTTTGCGGAGGCTATGCACCCAATCCTGGACTTGTGTTTCCGGAGTCAACAGGTAAAATTAATTTTAAGGATAAAGATGTTATCCTTGGCTGCATGAACTGCGATGATGAAAAATTCCAGAGTATCAAATCAATGAATGCAGATAAAGCCATGAAAGACGGGCGGATATTTTTTGTGCTGACGATAGTGCTTTACCCGGAATCTCCTTTGTTGGCCGGAAAGTAAAAAGTCCCCACAGGGCCCTGCGGGAAAAATCAAAAACGGTTTATGCGCCTGTTAAATCCCTGCATACAACTTAACAGCTTCTGTAAATTTATTGATGTCATCAATTGAATTGTAAATTGATGGCGTAACCCTTACGCAGCCGTCTTTGCCTAAGCTGCGGCTAACGGTAAAAATATTATGCTGCTTATACAGGTATTCTGAAACTTCGGCAGCGGTTTTATTGGCAATGCGGAAAGATGCAATAGCACAGGAAAGTCCGGCAGCGATAGGAGTAACCAGTTCCACATTCGGATGATCTTTCAAACCATTTAACCAGGTGCTCTTCAGGTACTGCAGCCTGGCAGAGATCTTATCAATACTCAGCATGCGGTGAAATGCCAGGCTATCCGGAATGGTCATGATCACCGCAAAAGGCGTGGTGCCAAAATGGGCCAGTTTGTTAATGCTTTCTTCGGCAGCAGTGACGTCGCCAAATAATGCGTTCATTTCTTTGATCCTTTCTTTCTTAACATACAATACTCCTGCACCAACCGGATTGCCCATCCATTTATGCAAATTAAGTCCCACAAAGTGAGAACCTAACTGCGGCAGGCTGAAATTTATTTGTCCAAGTGCATGTGCCGAATCAGTGATGCAGTCTATTCCTTTTTCTTTTGCAATGGCAGCTATTTTGGCAACAGGTACAATGAGCCCGTTAATGTTGGATACATGTGTTAGCAGTATAACTTTTGTTTTGGCTGTTATTTGTTTACGGTATACTTCTACGATTTCATCGTCGCTTGCAGCCAATAAAGGCATTTCAAATGCATTCACTTTTAACTGACCTCTTTTTTCCAGCATTCTGAAAGTATCTATCATGCTGAAATAATCCAGTTGATTCAGCAATACTTCATCGCCGGGTTTAAAGGGATAACCTTGTATGGCTATGTTGAGGGCTTCTGTGGCATTGCGGGTGATGATGATCTCTTCGGGGGAGACGGCTAAAAAATCAGCGAGTTTTTTTTTCACTGTTGTAATGATCGCCGGGAAATCTTTGCGTGCAAACCGGGAAGCCTCTTTATTTGCAAGGGCAATATTTTTTTGAAAAGCCTGCAGTACCGGCTTAGGCTGAATTCCATAATAGCCATTTTCCAGATTTATATAAGCGGGTGAAACATCATAGTATTTCCGGGCAATGCGTTTCCAGTATTTTTCATCATCGGGTGCTCCTTCGCCGGAGAAATCTTTTGCATCTATAGGCATAAGCGTATCGGGATTTGCATGGGCAACTGCGGGTAAACTGGCAGCCAGCACTCCTGCACCCAATTGTTTAAGAAATTTTTTCCTGTTTTGCATATGTTAGAAAGTTTAGGGAAGTTTAGAAGGTTTAGGGAGGTTTAGAAAGTTTAGCAGTGCTCACTAAACCATCTCAACTATCTAAACTTCCCTAAACATTATTCCACGATCAATTTCTTTAAATAAAAAACATCAGGGTCAATCTGCAGTGCTGTTTTACTGGTTACTGTAATTCCTTTTTTGTCAACCACCAATCTTTGCATACCTGCATCGGTAACAATATTTACCGGCAGGGGCATATCAATGTTAAGTAATTTAACCAGGTATTTATCTTCGGCGGTTTGTTTTACATGTATCTGCAGTTTATCAGTAGTAAATAGAAAGAGTTGAAATAAAGGGTTCATACTTTTTCCGTAAGCGCTGCTGAAAAGCTGCTCTACATCTGCTGTAACCACAGTATTATCATAAGTATATTTAGGATCGGTGGCTAATTTTTTTAATGTAGGAAAGAAGACATCATCGCCCATTACATAGCGCAGGGTGTGCATGAAAAAAGCACCCTTACCATAAATGTCGCTATAGTATGCACTGTCGCTATCCACTTCTTCGCCCCTTACAACCGGTAGTTTGTTTTGTGTAGCCCTGGCAGTTTGCTGCATTCTTTTTAAATAAGCTGCTTCTCCTTCCAGTTCCCTTGTAGCCATGGCATCTCCAAAAACACAAATCCCTTCCTGTATCCACATATGTGCCCAATCCCGGTTGGTTACTTTGTTGGCCCACCACTCGTGACCGTATTCATGATGCAGCAGCCAGTCAAAATCTTTACCGCCAAGTTTTTGAAATTTGTATTTGTTGCCATAGGCAATATTGGTCTGGTGCTCCATGCCCAGGTGTGGTGTTTCAGAAGCGGCTATGCGTTCCTTTACCCAGGGATATTCTCCAAAATATTTTTCTAAAATATGGCTCGATTGTTCAAACAGGTCCAATATCTTTTCGGCCATCATCATATTCTCTTCCAGCACATAATATTCCATGGGTACTTTATTACCATCAATAGTTGTGTACATACGCCTGGCCACTTTATAATTGCCCACGTTAAAAACAAGGCAATAGTTGCTGATGGTATAATTGGTTTTCCAATGGTAAGTTGATTTATTATTTTTATTCGTTACTTTTTGTAACAGCCCCGGCCCGGCAACTACCAGCCCTTTTGGTACGGTAATGATCATATCAGCACCTTCATTGGGCTCATCGCTTGGGTGGTCCTTGCAGGGAAAATAGATCTTGCCGCCTTCGCCCTGGCAGGTAATGGCGATCCATGGATTTCCCTTTTTGTCTTTCTCCCATTGAAAACCGCCTACCCAGGGCGCCCTGGTAGCAACACCGGGTTTACCGCCGTAAGCAATTTTCACTTTTACTTTGCCGGGAGGCAGTTCGGCTGCTAATGCAATTTTTACCAGGTCATCATTTGTATGCGTATAATTATTTGCTTTACCATTTACCCAAACCTGTGTAATGGTAAGGCCGTTCCAGAGATCGAATAGTAAACCACTCGTAGATTTTAGCAGGTTAAGATCGATTTCCGTATAACCGCTAATTGTTTTTTGTATAGGATCAACATCCAGGGCAATGGTATAATGCCTGATGTCCATGATGGCTTGTTCGGGTTTAAGCTTACCGCCGGATTTCAGGTCCTGGCCTTTTGAAGTACAAGCAATAAACAGCATTAGCAGTAATGGAATGATACGCATGAAAAAAGGTTTTAGTGAAGTTAATTTATTTTTCAAGGATAGTTACTGATCATTAATAACCAATTTTTTATTTTCGCTGTCTTACCCTCTACTTTCAGATAAGGCATCCGGCTCTATAAAACTCATCATTTTTAAATCGCTTATTTATTTTGAAATGAAGCATCCGTTTGCTCTTTTATTGCGTTTATATTTTATTCCCTCTAATAAACAATACCTACACTATGCAAAATGAATTTTATTATTAAACAATTAAAAAAAAGTGTATGAAAAAATTAATCATTCCTTTGGTAGCAGTATTTTTTTTAACTGCCTTTACGGTAAGATCATCAAAGACTGAAAGTGATGGCGGCCGCACAGTTACAGCCATTCTTCTGGGCTCCAATGAAGTTCCTAATCCGGGAGACCCGGATGGATCTGGTTACGCAGAAATCACATTAAACCAGGGACAGGGTACAATTAGTTATGTTATTACTGTTGATGGTATTGCGCCTGCCACGGCAGCACATATCCACCTTGGCCCGGCTGGTGTAGCTGGAGGAGTTGTAGTAGGTTTATCAGCCCCAACAAATGGTATGTCAAGTGGCACTATTACTAATGTGGATCCGGATTTAATTAAAGCTATCCGGCAAAACCCCCAGGGATTTTATGTAAATATTCATAATAGTGCATATCCATCAGGTGCACTAAGAGGCCAATTAACTAAATAATTGAATTTGATTTATAACGCTGTCTTTTTTTTAAAAAAGGCAGCGGTTTTTATTTTTTCATCGGTTGTACAATTTTGTGCCGGCTTAGTTTTAGCCCGGGAACTTATTGGGATTAAGGATTGATATTAAAAATGGCGCTAGTTATCCCGATCTATCATTGTGGTATACAATTTGCCTTTATTGCTCCTGGAGCCGGGGCAGTGTTATTCACTTATTTTGTTTGCCCAAAAATATCCAATGCCTTTAACCTATGAAAAAACTATTCAGCACAGCAATATCATTTTCACTTATTATATTAATTTTTATTGGGGGTGTAAGTTGCAACGATTCCATTAAAGCTGATGTACAACAGGTTACCACACCCGAAAAAAATACCGATAGCATACAATCAAAAGAGGAGGCAAAACAGTCGCAATCTGAATCTAAAAAAGTGGCGGGTACATTTGATACAACGGATTATAACAGCAGAATAAAAGCGCTAAGTAATAATGATTCTACCGGTAAATGGCCGGTGAAGACAGACTATCCATTACCCGGCGCCATCTTCCCTTATAACAGGGTCATTGCTTTTTATGGCAACCTGTATTCAAAGCGTATGGGAATATTGGGCGAGATATCTAAAGATTCAATGTTTAAAAAATTATTGGGAGAAGTATCAGCCTGGCAGGCAGCAGACCCTGCTGTAAAAACTATCCCTGCTTTACATTATATAGCAACCACTGCCCAGGGCTTACCCGGTAAAGGCGGCAAACACCGTTTGCGTATGCCTTTTCACCAGATAGATACCATTATGAATTGGGCAAAACAGATCAATGCTTTGGTTTTTGTAGATATTCAGGTAGGGCATAGTACCGTAAAGGAAGAAGTGACCGCACTTGAGCAATATTTACAACTGCCCAATGTTCACCTGGGTATTGATCCGGAATTCTCCATGAAAAATGGAGAAAGGCCAGGATCTAAAATAGGAACATTCTCATCGGATGATATCAATGATGCAATTGATTACCTGGCTAGCCTGGTTAAAAAATATGATCTCACTCCCAAAGTATTGGTAGTGCATCGTTTTACACAAGGCATGGTAACAGGGTATGATAAAATAAAAACAGTTCCCGAAGTGCAGGTGGTAATAGATATGGATGGCTTTGGCGATAAGATCTTAAAAAAGTCTACCTGGCTCAGGTATATTTATAAAGAGCCCGTACAGTTTACCGGTTTTAAATTGTTTTATAAGAATGATGGTAAAAGCAGGTCGGGCATGTTTACCCCCGAAGAATTATTAAAATTCACACCAAAGCCAATTTATATTCAGTATCAATAATTTTATTGACATCCCTCTTTTACCATTAGGCCATCTATCATTACCCCGCAAACTTTGCTGAGGTATTCGAACGGGTCGCCATTGAAAAGTACAAGATCTGCATCTTTTCCAGGTTCAATACTGCCTACCTTATTAGCTATACCTAATAAACGTGCAGGATTTAAGGTTACCGTCTTTAAAGCGTCATCAAAGCTTAAACCAAAAGCCATGGCTTCTGCTGCTTCAAATAAAAGTATTCTTGTTTTTGGAACATAACCTTCGTACCCGGTTTCTATACTCACGGCAATGCCTGCTTTGGTAAGTATGGCTGCACTTTCCATGGTCATATTTACCATATCCCCGCCATTGCGTGCCATGGTTGCATGTAGTATCAGCTCTGCATTTGCATTTTTAATTTCAGGTATCAGGCGGTATGCTTCTGCAGCGCCATTTAATACCAGTTTAAAATTAAATTCTTTAGCCAGGCGGATAGCACTCATAATATCAACACTGCTGTTGACAGTGATCAATGCTTTGATCTCTCCTTTCAATAATTTTACCAACGCATCAAGCTTAAGGTCTGCTGCCGGCCTTTTACTGCTGTCCTTATCCGATTGTTTTTTTAAGTAGGCCTGGGCTTTCATCAGCTCTGTTCTTATCATAGCAATTTGTTTTGCTTTTGTACCCGGCGATGTAAAATTGCCTGATACAGATGGCCCAATGGTCATGGCCAGCATACTGAAAGGTTGTATGGTAACTGTTTCTACAGAGCCGGCCTTTGTTTTGGCTATCATGGTTTGTCCGCTTACCAATGCACCAACACCATGCCCGGTATGTATGGTAGTAACGCCATAATCCCTGATCACTTTTACCAGTGTTTCTTCAGGGTTATATGCATCTATTGCCCTCAGCTCCGGCTGAATAGGCCCTGATTTTTCCAACTGGTCCTGGTCGGTAGGTATATTTAATGCACCTGATACACCCACAACGGAACGGGCATCAACCAGGCCCGGTGTAAGTACTTTGGTTTCGTAAATGGTATATCCCGATGGAATGGTTATACCCGTTCCAACACTCTCTATCTTTCCGTTCTTTACAAGCACCACGCCATTACGGATAGGTGCACCCGATACTGTATATATCATTGCTGCTTTAATAGCAATCTGTGCTTTTACAGTTAAGGCCAGTGGCAGTAATAAAAAGATGATGCATATTTTTTTCATGTAAATAGTTTTGATGTCTGGAAGTGTGTACACATATTTATTGTTCTTCATCCACATGGTGATGATACTCTCCCCTGATGGGAGAATACACATCATAGCCACCAAATAAGAATGCTTTATCTGCAGGCCTGTTGATGTCCCAGCGTTTGATACCTTCAACCCAGGTTTGTTCTACACGTGTGTATATGCTGAATGGGTCACCGTTCAATATGATAAAATCTGCATCCTTACCTTTTTCAAGCGATCCAACACGGCTGCCCAGGTCAAGCATTTTAGCACCTGCAAGTGTAAGCCCTTCCAATGCTTTTTCTTTGGTCATACCTACTCTTACCATTAATGCAGCGGAGCGTATAAAAAATCTTGAATCAGTGATCCCATCATCTGTATGAAAACCTACAGCGGCACCGGCTTTTTCCAAAGCGGCTCCTGTATTTAAAGATACCTGCATTGCTTCCAGTTTACCCCCCGGTGCATCAATGGTTATGATAGAGGAAGCAAGTCCGGCTGCTGCAATTTCATTAGCTACTTTCCAGCCTTCAGATACATGGTGCAGCACCGGTTTAAAACCAAATTCTTTGCCCAGCCTTATTGCGGTGAGTATGTCATTGGCTTTATGTGTATGAAAATGTACTACACGTTTGCCGTTCAGCACTTCTACTAAACTTTCCATACGCAGGTCACGTTCGGGCATTTTTGAGGAATCGGTTCCGGCTTTATCCAGTTTCTTTTTATATTCCTGTGCTTTGATAAAAAGCTCTCTTACCATGGCGGCACTTTTGGCCCTTGTACCCGGGAAGGGCCCCGGTGTACTCCGCATGGGATTGGTACCATTTGCCATTTTCAACCCACCATACAAACCTTTTTCATTGGTGATCAGAATATCTTCTATCACGTTTCCTTCCCGCATTTTTACGTAGATGGTTTGCCCGCTCATCAGGTGGCCGCTGCCAGGCATAATATTAATTGTAGTAATACCACCTGCCAGTGCTTTTTTAAAACCATCACTTGTAGGGTTCACTGCATCCATGGCTCTTGCATCGGGATTCAATGCAGCAGAGGCATCGCCACCCTGCGGACCGCCCAGGTGTGAATGGCTGTCTACCAAACCCGGCATGATCACTTTACCCGTAACATCAATAACATCAGCACCTGCAGGTATAGTGCTTCCTGCCGCACCCACACTTATTATTTTTCCTTTTTGAACAACTAAAACAGCTCCGGGTATTGCCGGCCCCGAGATGGGGTAGACCAGTGCGCCTGTAAAAGCAACAGGTTTATCCTGCGCATACGCAAAGCCCGTGTAAAGCAGGCAAGAGGCAAACAAAAATCGTTTTATCATAAAAGTAGTTTTGTAATGGAAATCTAAAATACACTATGCAACTGGAAAAATAAAGTATTGTATATATTTTCGTTTGTCTCTGCTAGTAGAAACTGTACAAAAAGTGAATACGTGTAAACTGCTTATTTGTGCTAGTAATTCCTGCAAAAAAAATCCTGTTCGCTTGCCTTAATCAATTAATGCATCCAGGCAACCATCGATACAATTTGCCGCCTTATCATTTTTGCCTATTTTTACTTTATATAGGTCATAGCCTATTTAGTTTTATACATAAGCATGTTTAACAGTAAGGAATATATTGAATCAGGGATTTTGGAAAGATACGTTTTAGGTATTGCCAGTGCTGATGAATGCAGGGAAGTGGAATCAGTTGCAGCAGCAAATGCTGTTATCAGGGATGAAATTGAAGCTATAGCGTTGTCCTTAGAAGCGTATGCTAAAAGCCATGCTGTTGAACCCAGCCCGGTAATAAAACCTTTTTTGCTGGCTAGCATTGATTATACAGAAAGATTAAAGAATGGCGAGCCTGCTACTGAGCCGCCTGTATTGAATGAACGGTCAGTAATAAATGATTATGCAAGCTGGCTGAACCGCAGCGATATGATTGCCCCTGTTACAAACGACGTTTTTGCAAAAATAATTGGTTACACTCCAGCGGCTATCACTGCTATTGTATGGCTGAAGGATTATGCACCACATGAGGTGCATGACAACGAGTATGAAAGATTTCTTATTGTTGAAGGTACCTGTGAAATTATTGTTGAGAACGAAATAAATAAACTTGGGCCCGGTGATTATTTTGCAATTCCCCTGCATAAGAACCACATGATAAGGGTTACTTCTTCAACGCCCTGCAAAGTCATTCTGCAAAGACTGGCAGCTTAAAAATTTTCCTTACGCTTACCGAAATTGTATTCCTTCTGCTCTTATCAGGGATAGAGTAAATATTTTTTCCGCATCAGTTTATACTCACTTAAGCCGGGTTCCCAACTTGCCCTTATCACTTCTTCAGATGCGCCATCAATAATTTGCTGCCGAAACAATCCCGAGCCAATCTGTATCTCGATATTATTCATTTGCTTACTCAGCTTTGAATCAAAGAATTTCTCTTTATATGGATGTGCTTTGTACAATTCCATTATCCATTGCAGATTTATCTTTTTTGATCTTCTCAACAGTTCGGTATCATAATTACGAAGATCAAGCCCATAACAAACCTCATTCATAAATAAAGGTGTTTCTGCCATACCTTTTATCCCGGTAGGGGTATAAGAGAAATCATAAATACCTTTCAATTCGGGGCTGCCAATTACGGTGAATGGAAAATAAGTACCCCGGCCATGATTGAGGTACACACCTTCAAACATGCAGGTAGAAGGGTATAGCAAAATCGACTGTGGCGTATTCAGGTTAGGCGATGGATTCACCGACAGGATATAAGGCATATCATGATGGTAATTGGCAACGGGTATAATTTTAATATTGCATTTTACTTTATTGGTAAGCCAGCCCTGGCCGTTAGCCATCTGTGCAAATTCGCCCACGGTTAAACCATGCGACATAGGTATAGGAAACATACCGATGCCCGATTTGTATTTCATATCCAGCACGGGGCCATCTATTAAGTAACCATTGGGATTGGGACGATCCAGTATCAACAACTCTTTGCCATTTTCGTAACAGGCATCCATCAGCCTGCTCAATGCATTGATGTTGGTATAAAAACGGACACCTACATCCTGGAGATCGTAGATCATTAAATCTACATTAGCAAGGTCTGCTTTGGTAGGTTTGTTCTTTGCACCATATAAAGAAATAATGGGTATGCCGGTAAGCACATCAACTTCATCAGCCACATGATCACCTGCACTTGCCCTGCCGCGGAAGCCATGCTCAGGGCCAAATACCTTAACGATGTTTACACCCAGTTTTTGCAGGCTGTCTACCAGGTGTGTTTTACCAATGATACTGGTCTGGTTAGCCATTATAGCTACTCTTTTTCCTTTTATATAACTTAGGTATTTTTCTGTTTGTTCGGCACCTGTTCTAATTTGGGAAGTTGTTGCCTGTTCATTTTGTGATGTTCTTTTGGCCGTATTGCAAAAGCTACAGAGCATTATGGTAGCAATAAAAAATAAGTGTTTCATGTACTGGTCATTTTTTTTATAAATATACTGGAATTGCAGGATAGCATTTGCCCGATCTTAATAACAGCTGTTGTATATTAGGATCATGAAATATCATTTTCTTACGACCCTGTTTTTTTTGTTCAGTTTTTCTGTAACAACGGCGCAGCAGCATTACCTGTTAACTGGCACATACACCGGCGGTAAAAGCGAGGGAATATATGTGTACCGGTTCAACAGCGATAATGGTTCAACTGCTAAGATCAGTTCCATAAAAACCTCCAATCCTTCTTTTTTAGCAGTGTCACCCGATCAGCGGTTTGTATATGCTGTGCAGGAAGATGCCGGTGATAACGGAAAAGGAGGGTCAATTGCAGCGTTTTCTTTTGATAAGCAAACAGGCATGCTACAGTATATTAACCGGCAATCTTCAGGCGGAGATCATCCCTGCTATGTGGCGGTAGATAAAACCGGTAGATGGGTGGTAGCAGGTAATTACAGCAGTGGAAATTTGTCTGTGATGCCTGTACAGCGGGATGGAAGCCTGGGTGCAGCCAGTTCCATTATCAGGCATAGTGGGATGGGGCCCGATAAAAGACAAAACTCCCCGCATGTGCATTGTACTTATTTTTCTCACGACAATCAATTCCTCTTTGTGCCCGACCTGGGTATAGATAAGGTGATGATCTATGCCTTTGATGCGGCTACGGGTAAACTTAAGCCTGCCAGGCAACCCTTTGCCGCTTCAGTTGCTGGGTCAGGACCAAGGCATATCAGTTTTCATCCTTCCAATAAATATGCGTACGTAATAGAAGAATTAAGCGGCACCATTGTTTCGTATAAATATAAGAATGGTAAACTTAAGCTGAAGCAACGCATCAGCAGTATGCCTGCAGGAGACAGCAGCATTGCTGCCAGTGCAGATATTCATGTCTCACATGATGGCAGATTTCTCTATGCCTCCAATCGTGCGGCGGCTAATAATATCGGTATTTTTTTTATTGATCCTGCAAGCGGAAAACTAAAACTTGTTGCTCACCAGTCTACATTAGGGCGAACTCCACGTAACTTCTGTCTTGATCCATCAGGGAATTATTTATTGGCGGCCAACCAGAACAGTGATGAGATCGTGGTATTTAAAAGAGATATGCAAACAGGTTTGCTGACTGATACCGGCAATCGTATTGAAGTAGGTAAACCTGTGTGCCTGGTATGGATGGCCGGGTGGTGACGAAACGAACATGCATAACTTTTCAGGATATAGCTGTTGAATTACATTTTGTAGATCTCAAACTGAACTATTGTACCGTTAAAATAAAATCTGTAACTTTTATTCCTAAATAATTGATCATGTTTAAGAATTTACTGCTTATCGCCATCATGGCATTTGCCACGGCATTTATTGCCACTAAAATAGTATCTGCTACCGGAGCAGATAAATCTGTATATGCATCGGGCGAAATATTAAAAAAGAAAAATGCCATTGGTTGTGGCCCTGATTGGGAAACACTTAAAACTGTGCTGGACGAATTAGATATACCCCTAATTGCCGGGGCCGGAAATTATTCATGGACGATCTCCACCAACAGTGACAGTGCCCAGGCCTATTTTAATCAGGGCATTAATATGTATTACAGCTTTCACATTATTGAAGCCATGGCATCTTTTAAAAAAGCTGTGCGTTTTGATAACCGTTGTGCTATGCTTTATTGGGCACAGGCGCTGGCTTATGGTCCTAATATTAATGACATGGGTTATGCAGCATCACCAGCTGCTTTGCAGGCAACGCAGCAGGCTTACCAATTATCTTCATCTGCAAACAATATAGAAAAGGGATTCATCAAAGCCATGATGGTAAGATATACTGCCGATTCTGCAGATGCAACACGTACCATACTTAACAGGAAATATACTCAAGAGATGAAGCAGCTGTATACAGCGTTTTCTTCCAATGCAGATGTAAAAGCATTATATGCTGATGCTATGATGCTGGAGCATCCCTGGGACCTTTGGTTTGTAAATGGTAAGCCAAAACCCTGGACACCCGCAATACAGGAAGTACTGGAAAAATTATTACTGCAAACACCGGAGCATCCTGGCGCAAATCATTACTATATACATGTAATGGAGCCTTCGCCTTATGCAGCCAAAGCATTGCCAAGTGCCAACCGGCTGGGGAAACTTACGCCGGGGCTTTCACATACGGTACACATGCCCTCACATATTTATTTACGCACGGGGCAGTACCGGCAGGGGGTGGCCGTAAATGTAAGTGCAGTTAACAGCTACAAAAAAATGATGTCTTTATACAGCCCTGTTACTGCTAACGATTTTTTGTACATTATTCATAACCTGCACATGCAAACCAATAATGCAATGATGGCTGGTAATGCAGCTGATGCTAGCCAGGCTGCAACAGCAACAGTTAACAGTATTCCTGTTGATTATTTATCATTTCCGGCACCGCTTGGTGCTGTTGTTCAATATATATACATGACCCCAACTTTGGTGAATACCCGTTTTGGTAAATGGGATGAATTGCTGAAAGCAAAACAGCCGGAACAAAAACTGGTTTATGCCAATATCCTTTTTCATTTTGGAAGAGGTATGGCATTAGCACAGCACGCTAAATTAAATGAAGCAAAGAATGAATTACAGCAAATGCAGCAGCTTATGCAAGACAGCAGTCTGTTGATACCTTTTACTCCTTTTTCGCCGGCTATTGATGGGGCAGTAGTTGCAGCAAACCTGCTGGCCGGCAGCATTGCATTGGCAGAAGGGAAGTATAGCAATGCCATTGCAGCATTCAGTAAAGCAGTTAGTACTGAAGAGCAGATGGTGTATAATGAACCAAGAGATTGGCTATTGAATCCAAAGCATTACCTGGGAGATGCTTACCTGCGTTCGGGAAGGCCACTTGATGCTGTAAAGATCTTTGAAAAAGACCTGCTGAATAATAAGGAGAACGGCTGGGCATTATTCGGACTTTACCAGGCCTTGCTGGCCCAAAAGAAAAATGCTGCTGCTCAAAAATTCATGGTAAGATACCGCAATGCTTTTGCAGGATCTGATATAAAGCTGCAGGCTCCAGTGATGTAAATTATTTTGTTGATAATAATTACATCAAAACTATAGTTTAAAGGATCTCAGGTTCTACCTTACCGGGCAGCTGCCCCTTATCTTCTTTTTTATCCTGTACAATAGCAGGTATTTCTTCCTTATAGATAAGGCCCGATGCAACGGCATGTTCCGCAGCTTTTACAGAATGTTCGGTAAGTATCATTTCAACTCCTAAGGTTTTCAATTCTGTTGCAACCTGTTGTGCTATCTCCTGTTTTTTGCCTGCCATTACATCACGGATATAAATACAAATGATACGCCCCGGAAATTGTTTTACCACTTCCAGGTAAATGCCCGGATCCTGTTCACCACTGTCGCCGATCAAAACAAAATTCAGGTGAGGATAAGTATCAAGGATCTGTTTTATGGCAGTAAACTTATGGCTCATATAATCGCCACTCATAAAAGATTCGCTCTGTATTCCAAAATCTCTCAATAACAAAGGGCCCTGGGGAACATCATTATGGTCCATGAAATCTATCAGCAGGTCGTACAGGTTCCAGGGGCTGCTGCTTACATAAAAGAAAGGATTATTGCGCTTGCCATTTCGCCCAAGCTGCATCGATTGGTAAAAGGCAGAAGCTCCTGCAAAAGGCAGGCGTGTACGGGCATTACCAAATAACACTGTTTTACCCATTGCCCATAAATTGCCCACACCAGTGCGGATGATGGTATCATCAATATCGCTGATGATGCCATACTCTGCATCAGCAGGAGGTACCATCATTTCGGCATTAATGGTTGTGCCGGTAAATGATACAGGTGCATCTATAAGCTTCAAAGGAATATTGAGGTACAATTCTTCTGTTATAAGCGGTATTGAAGGCTGAAAATTAAAAACAAAATAACCTTCTTTGTCTGTAGTTGCCTGTTGTTGCTCTGCCAGTAAATTTAATTCTACAACAGCTCCCGGCACTTCATCCGTTTCAAACCGTTTATACATATTCAGCATGTTGGTGAACATATTATCATTATCCTGCGCTGCCATTATTTTTTTATCTTCCAACACACGGCCACGTACATAAACATTGTTTGCTGTGCCATAAGAGCGGTAAGGGATCAACTGTATATTGTCAATTGAACCCAGCCTTTGCCGCAATTGGTATACCTGTTTATCCAGCAGATCATCCAATTGGATGGCACTGTCTATTAATTTCTTCTTCCAATTTTGCATACTAATTGCAACTTACAAATTTTGAACCAAGGGTAAAACGATCGCCCTGTTTTTCTTGTATTTATTGAAACTTAAAGTACAAAGCTTTGCTGAAAGGATATCCTCAACGTAACTGTTTTTACTGTATAAGCCAGGCATAAAACTACCCTGCAGTGGGTATTATTATGTAGTTATAAAATGAGATTTTTGTAAGATGATAAATATAAAACCAAATGTGACGGTCTACCTGTTAGGAATTTGTTTATTGTTGATACCTTTTTACAGTGCTGTTGCACAGGGGTCTTCCTCCGAAATGGAAAAACTTTTTTCAGTTGCGGATAAAAAAGAACATAGATCTTATATGCCTGACTCCAATAATGAAGAACATAGTTCTTATTGGATAGATGCTGATACTTTATATTCCTGCAGAACATGGGATGGAGGGAAAATTGCATTGTCAGATATTAACTTTAGTAAAAAAAATATTACAAAAGGCAAGATGTTGTTGGAAAATACGAACGATAATGTATACTACCTTAGCCTGGAAACAATAGACGGAAGACCAGCCTATAGTTTTGGCTGTTTTGGTATGGAGGTATATGGTACAGGGGAGGTGGATCCTGATTTAGTAATTAAATTAGACATGGAAAATGCCAGCCAGGCTGAAGAAGCTTACACTTATTTAATGCAACTCAGCAGGAATAATATAACCGCAATTAAGGAAGATCCCATCATGCCTTCAGATCAAAACAATGCCGGAAATAAAAGCGGAGATTTTGATTCACAACTGTCATCCCTTATTAATGGGATTAAAGATGATTTTAAATCGCTGAGAGGCAGTGAGGTCAACGCAAAACAATTTATTTCGAAGGTACAACTGGATGGCGCTACAAGCACGAAGATCTACATCGGTATGTTATACAATACTTACCTGATCGCTGACTTTGGTAATTTTAAAACCAAGGAAGAAGCCGAAGCTGTATATGAGAAAATGGCTGCAAGGCTCAGTAAATCAAAAAAGCC
>JAYUYX010000230.1:0-3545 GCA_043752205.1 Chitinophagaceae bacterium | reverse complement strand
ATGCTTTATCAAACCGGGATTCTGTCAGCCTGAAAGCCCATTCCACAGAAGATATTACCTTATACGAATATGGCCAGGTATGGAATATGGATACACTTGTACTGAAAGCAATTACACTAAACCAGTCAGCAGATTTTAAACGTACCAATAGTTTTGATTTCATCAATACAACGGTAGATAGGACTACGGCATGGGTTACTTATCGTCTTCAGTCACTAATAATAAAAGATGGCAAACCGGTAACTCTACTGTGGCTGGAAACAGTAGTTTTAGTTAAAGCAAAAAAACAGTGGAAGGTAAAACACCTGCATTCAACACTTATTAAAAGAAGTTAAAAAAGAAACCCCAATACTTTGCAATTATACAACCAACAAAAAAAATGAAAAAAACTACGCTCTTAGCATTTGCAACACTTCTGCTGTTTGCCTGCAATTCAAATAAAGAAAACAACAAAACAGCTGCACAGTTAGATGAATACCTTACTGCCCAGTCAACCCACTACCGCTTTAACGGCAATGTGCTGGTGGCAGAAAATGGAAAAATTGTTTTTCAAAAATCCTATGGCTATGCCGATTTTGATAGTAAGCGTTTGCTGAATGATTCATCTGTATTTGAACTGGCATCGGTAAGCAAACAATTTACTGCTACTGCTATTTTATTATTAAAAGACAAAGGCAAATTAAAGCTAACCGATTCGCTGAGGCAGTATTTTCCCGAACTGCCTTACAGCGGTATCAGCATTTACCAGATGCTTACCCATACATCGGGCCTCCCGGATTATGAAGAAGCCATGAATGAAAAATGGGACCGTACTAAAATTGCTTTCAATAATGATATGATCGCCTTTCTTGCCAAAGAAAAATTACCGGTTTTATTTGGGCCTGGTAAAAAATGGCTATACAGTAATACCGCTTATGCCATACTTGCATCCATTTTAGAAAAAGTTTCGGGGCAATCCTTCAGTGAGTTTTTGGCAGCTACTATTTTTAAGCCACTGCAAATGAATCATACCCGCATTTATAACACCCGCCGCTCAGTAAAAGATACCATTGCCAATTATGGGTATGGATTTGTGTATAATGATAGTTTGAAAAAGCACCTGATGCCCGACAGTGTAACCGATCTAAAATTTGTGATTTACCTGGATGGCATACAGGGTGATGGCGTAGTAAATTCAACAACTGCAGATCTATTAAAATGGGACAGGTCGGTAAAAAACCATACCCTGCTTAGCGAAGCCACACAAAAAGAAATGCTGAAAGAACACGCCATGGTTGATACGGTAAAGAAATCGTATTATGGTTTTGGGGTGTTTATCGAAAAGACAGAATTGGGTAATGTTATCTCGCACTCGGGCGGATGGCCGGGTTATACAACCTACCTGGCAAGGAATGTTGATAAAGACCAAACCTTTATCGTGCTGTCCAACAATTCATCTCCTTCGCCGGCTTTAAGCTTGGCACTGCAGCATATATTGAACGGTAAGCAGGTAGTAATGCCCTATCAACACAAAGAAATAACCATGGATACTGTAACCCTGCAGCAGTTTGTTGGAAAATATAAGATCAACAACATGGAAATAAGTATCGAACGTACCGGTAACAAACTTTTCATGGTTACACAACCCGGCCAAAAGATTGAACTGAAACCTGAATCGGGCACAAAGTTCTTTTTTACCAATGGCAGCGACTACCAGATAGAATTTGAAATGGATGGCAATAAAAAAATTACAAAAGCATGGTTGATTAACTATGGGGTGAAAAAAGCATTTGAAAAAATATGATAATGGCGTACAGCACTAAAAAATTACTACCATGAAAAAAATTACAACTACCAGCCTTACCTTTTTGTTTTGCATTAGTTTGTTTGCACAAAAACCCCGGGCAAGAGATATCGGCATCCCATTCAACGGCACAACCGGTAAATTCAATGCCATAACTGATGTGAAGGGTGTTGAAGTTGGGTACAGCACCATCATCTCGGGCGATGGAAAAAACATAAGAGGCAAAGGCCCGGTACGTACCGGTGTTACCGCCATTTTACCCAGGGGCAGAAACAATAATCCTGTTTTTGGAAACTGGTATTCATTAAATGGAAATGGTGAAATGACTGGCACTACCTGGTTAACAGAGTCAGGATTTTTGGAAGGCCCGATCATGATCACCAATACAAATAGTGTTGGCGTAGTAAGAGATGCAGTGCTGAAATGGTTTGTAAAAACAGGATGGTACAAAGAAGATTTTTGGTACACCTACCCTGTTGTAGCTGAAACCTACGATGGTTTTTTAAATGACATTTATGGATTTCATGTTAAGGAAAGTAATGCATATGAAGCATTGGATAATGCAAAGAGTGGTTTTATTAAAGAAGGCAATGTAGGTGGCGGCACGGGCATGATGTGTTTAGGTTTTAAAGGCGGATCGGGTACTGCATCAAGAGTTATAAAAATTAAAGACTCTACATATACACTGGGTGTATTTGTACAATCCAATTTCGGCAGAAAAAGAAATCTCACCATTGCCGGCGTGCCTGTTGGTGCAGCATTAATTGATACGCTGAACAATGAACTCAAAGCCCCTCCTTCCTATCAGTCTGGTGATGGTTCTATCATTGTTGTTGTTGCCACCGATGCTCCTTTACTACCGCATCAGTTAAAAAGAATTGTTCAACGGGTTACATTGGGTATCGGGCAAGTGGGCGGCCAGGGAACAAATGGTTCCGGGGATATTTTTATTGCCTTCTCTACTGCTAATCCAACTGCTTTTCAAAGAGATAATTTTACAAAAGTTGACGAGTTGCCTAATGACCTGATTAATCCATTATTCGAAGCTACGATTCAGGCTACAGAAGAAGCGATCATTAATTCGATGGTAGCCGCCGAAACCATGGAAGGCATCAATGGTAATAAATCTTATGCACTTCCCCATAAACTGGTAATTGATGTATTGAAAAAATATAACAGGATAAAGTAAATCTGGTTTGACCAATAATTAAATATGAAAATAATAATAATCCTCCTTTGCTTTGCAGCCAATATGCAAATGGTAATTGCACAAAAGCTAAACGTAGATTCAATACTGCAAAAAATTGCTGTTGAAAAGGATGATGACATAAAAGTTGAGCTGCTTGCAAGTTTGCACACCAATGAGTTTAACAACAGCCCTAACCTAGTTATAGAAATTGGTTTGAAACTGTTGAAACAGTCACAGATTGATAAAAACATCTTTGAAGAATCTGCAGCTTATAGCATGCTGGGGCATGGATACCGCTTATTTGGCAATAATATCAAAGGTTTGGACTATCACCATAAAGCAATTGCCCTGGCAGAAAAAACTGAAAACCTTTCGCTGTTGGCTATGGCCGAAAATCAATTGGCACATATTTACAAAGACCGTGGCGAATATGAAAAAGCAATTAAAATATATTTATCTTCTTCAAATCATGCTGAAAAAGGAAAAAACGAAGTAGTAAAAATCTGGCCGCTATCAAATTTAGGTACCGTCTATCTTTTAAATAACAATTTAGATTCGGCTTTGATTGTTTCT
>JAYUYX010000229.1:0-3558 GCA_043752205.1 Chitinophagaceae bacterium | reverse complement strand
CCTTAAAAATCATTCTACGATTAATGAACTGATAAACATAACGAACATACCAATAGTCAATAATGCTACTGTTATTATATTGAAAGTTTTGCAAATTTTCCCTTTTATATGTATTTACAAAGTCTTTGGCCAGGTTACTATCTGATATAAAATAAGTTTGTTTAAGACAACTATCCTGGTATACTCCATATATATTATTGAGGCTTGACCGATGGTAATCTACTCCATCTGGTCTTAAATAAATAGTAATAAAAGTGTCCTGAACTATTTTTTCAAGTTGAACTTCATAAATATATTTCAATGCTGTTTGAGGGGGAGGAGGTAAATTGGGGTCATACTCCGCTATAGCCGGTATAGGATTTACTTTTTGATAATAAATGATAACATTATACAAAGAGTCGTATATGCCCGTTGAATTTTCACAAGTAAGCTCAGTTAAGTTTCCTTTATGATTGCATGAATAAACCAAGATAAAAGAAAATATTGATAAGCAAATTCTCATTTCTTAAGTTTTGTTTACCGGGCAGTTCCCTCGTGCCTCGGGATGACAGCAATGTTGAGCTCTAAAAATATCTTCAGCTGTTACTTTCCCATCAACTTCTATCTACAGCTTCTCCAGCATCTCCACCACTCCCTCTCTCTTTAAAATTAAATAACCTAACCTGTCGTTGCTGATGCCATCCTTTAAATGATAACTAAAATGAAGCTGGTCGTTGAGTACCGAGGTCTCAAAATATTTAAAATCAATATTTGGGTATTTTTTCAGGTCTTCGCCTATCTCGTATAAATGGGTGGAGAGAATGAATAAAGAGTTTTTCATTTTCAATAACCCTTCAATGACCGTGCTGCTGCATTTCATAGCGTCCTGTACATTGGTGCCTTTAAACAACTCATCGATCAGTATCAGCCATTTTTTGCCATCGCTTATTTTATTGATGGTGGATTTTATTCGCTGCACTTCATTATAAAAATAACTTTCGCCTTTGGCAATATTATCTACTACATTAATATTGCTGAGCATACCATCAAACAAAGTAAGTTTCATTTGCTGTGCCGGTACACCCATACCCACATGTGCAAGGAATACCGATGCACCCACCGATTTGATGAATGTGCTTTTACCGGCCATGTTTGCACCGGTTAAAAAGAGAAAATTTGTTTTTTGATCAAGTACCACATCATAAGCTACAGGCTGCTGTACCAGTAAATGATATAAGCCACGGGCTTCAATAACAGGTTCATTATGCTGTACAAATTCCGGGAAGATCAAACCGAATTTCTGTACTGCCCTTGCCATACCATACCAGGCATCTACCTGTGCATACATCACCACCAACTGCAGCATATTGTGTTTGTAGCCATACCGTATAAAATGTGCAAGCTCCAGTATTTGTGCGGGAGAAAGCTCATCAGCCGTTTTATATTTTTCAATGATCCTGAACTGGTCTTTTTGTATGATCCTTTCTATTTCGATTAATATTTTTTTCAAGGGCTTAGGGATTTCTTCTCCTGCAAATAATTGCATGAGTTGCTGGAAGCCTTTTATAAAATCAAAACAATGTTTTGCAGAATAAGTTACCAGTGCATTATCAGGACCATGCAGTAATTTATAACTATACGTTTCTAAAGAAGAAGGATGAGCAGGAATGGGGCTCACACGTGAGTCAAAGAATTTTTCAACTACCATCACTGTACCATTACTGATCTGTGTTGGCCATTGTTGCTGCTTTTGTATAATTAGTTTTATGGTTTGCTGTACAGCAACGATCTCCTCCATGGTTTTTAATGCGGTGGAGAAATTGATTTTTAACTGTTCACTGCCATGGGCTGTACTGCACAGGTCGAGTTTATTGAATATAGAAACTTCTTCCCTGTTTTGAAACATGGATAAGTCGGCAAGCGTAGTTTTGTCTATTTCCATTGCAAATTGAATATTGTAGATTTAATATTGAATATTGATGGCAGCTTTTATCTATAAAGTCTCTTACAAATATTCAATATTACCTATTAAATAGTAATCTTTGTCCTTTTACTGTTTCATCAAATACACCCTTATCATATATCTTATGCCCGCTAACAAATGTGCTTTCTATAGATGCAGGAAATGTAAAATTCTCTAAAGGGCTCCAGCCGCATTTGTAAAGAATATTTTCCTTTGTTACGGTTGATACGGAATTATTGTCAACCACAACGAGGTCTGCGAAATATCCTTCCCTGATATATCCCCGGTTGCTGATCTGGAAACAATCGGCCACTGCATGGCTCATTTTTTCTGCTATCTTTTCCAGGCTTATTCTTCCCTGCCTATGATAATGCAACATTAATAACAATGGGTGCTGCACCAATGGCAACCCGGCATGGGCCTGTTCATAGGCTCCCTGCTTTTCTTCCCAGGTATGTGGCGCATGGTCTGTTGCAATAACATCCAGCCTGTCATCAAGCAATGCTTTCCATAATGCTTCTTTATTGTGGGCAGCTTTAATAGCAGGATTGCATTTTATTTTATAACCAAGTTCAGCATAATCATCAGCTGTAAAATGTAAATGATGCACACATACTTCGGCAGTTATCCTTTTGTCCTTTAATGGCATCATGTTGCTGAAAAGCTGTAATTCTTTTTCCGTGCTGATGTGAAGGATATGTAAGCGGCTGTTATATTTCTGTGCAAATTTTATAGCGATCAATGAAGATTCAAAGCAAGCTTCCTCATCTCTGATTAAAGGATGGTCAGCAGCACTTAATACGCCTTTCTCATTTTTTAAGCGTTCATAATTTGCTTTAATGATGCGTTCATCTTCACAATGCGTGGCTATCAGCATTTCGCTTTCCCTGAAAACTTTGTCCAAAGCATTATGACTATCTACCAGCATATTGCCTGTGCTGGCGCCCATGAATATTTTTACGCCGCAAACGTCCTGTTTATGATCATTCATTCTTAATACTTCCTCAGCATTGTTATTGCTGGTGCCCATAAAGAATGAATAATTGGCCAGCGAAGTATGGGCAGCTATCTGGTATTTGTCTTCTAAAAGTTGCGGAGTTAAAGCATTGGGAATAGTATTGGGCATTTCCATAAAACTGGTAACACCCCCTGCTACAGCCGCTCTACTCTCAGTGTAAATGGTTGCTTTATGCGTAAGTCCAGGCTCCCTAAAATGTACCTGGTCATCAATAACGCCAGGGAAAAGATGCTTCCCCTCGCCGTTTATCTCTTCTACCTTGTACTTTGTTTCAATGCCTCCCGCAATTTTTTCAATCCTTTCGCCGTTAGTCAAAACATCTAATGACTGAATTTTACCTTCATTTACAACGGGTATGTTCTTAAAAAGGTATTTTTGCATAACTTGAATAAGTGTTACCTGTTAAACTAAAATTATCTGATGCAATTTATTAAAAGCTTAACCAAACTGTTGTTTTTTATTTGTCCTGCATTTGCTACAGCACAATCCACTTTTTTAACGCCTGGATCAAAAGATGTTCACTTCGTTGACCGCATGGAAATTAAGCAGCAAAAAAATACACATCTTAATTTTTCATCTGTTCGTCCTTTCAACCGAA
>JAYUYX010000228.1:0-3560 GCA_043752205.1 Chitinophagaceae bacterium | reverse complement strand
AATGGCATGTGGATGCACAAAATGAAAAGAGCCACGGATACCCATGGACAGAATGGGAATCATTAAAGACTGCAAAGCCCAGGTTCGCCGGCCATCAGCAACCAAAGGTTCCTCTATGGGGCTATGAAGATGAAGCCAACCCCCAAGTCATGGCAAAGAAAATAGATGTTGCTTCCTCACATGGCATTGATGTTTTTTTATACGATTGGTATTATAAAAATGAAGGCCCGTTTTTACAAAGATGTTTGGATGATGGATTCTTAAAAGCAGGTAATAAATCTAAATTGAAGTTTGCCATCATGTGGGCAAATCATTGGGAAGTCACTCCTGCAACTTTTGATAGCGTTGTAGATATTTGTATAAACAAATATTTTAAAGATCCGTCCTACTGGAAAGTGGATGGGTGCCCTTATTTCAGCATCTACCAGTTATACACTTTCATCAGTGGTTTTGGCAGTACCGAAAAAGCCATTGCCGCATTACAAAAATTCAGAGAGAAAACGAAAGCGGCAGGCTTTAAAGATTTGCATTTAAATGCGGTGCAATGGGGCCTGCACATGCCCGATAGTATGCTGGCAAAACCGGCCAATGAATTAATTGATTTATTCCACATCAATAGTGTTGATTCTTATGTATGGATACATCATACGGACATGGCTGATTTTCCTGTAACCACTTATGATTACATGATGAAAAAGGCTGTGGAATATTGGACAGTTGCTACAAAACAATTCAAAGTGCCCTATCACCCCAATGTAACAATGGGCTGGGATGCATCACCCAGATGCGATACCAGCAAGCCCTGGATAAAAGGGGAGTATCCATTTTTTTCTGTATTAACCGGAAATACTCCGGCAAAATTTAAACAGTCGTTACAAAGTGCAAAAGATTTTGTTGATTCAACCAAATCAGAACATAAAATAATTACTATCAACTCCTGGAATGAATGGACTGAGGGAAGTTACCTTGAACCTGATACTGTAAATAAAATGAAATACCTGGAAGCGATAAAAGAAGTTTTCAATAAAAAGAATAATAAAAATAAGTGAATATTATCATGCTAAATCTTCTTAAAACGATATTTATATTTTTGCATCTTTTTTTACTTGGTATTGACCTTTCCGCCGAGGTAAGACTGCCCGCCATTATCGGCAGCCACATGGTATTGCCGCAATATAGGGAAGTAAATATTTGGGGTTGGGCAAATCCCAGGGAAGTTGTGAAAATAAAAGCTGAATGGGATACTGCCACTTACACTGTGGTTGCTAATTTTCGTTCAGGAAAATGGGAAGTAAAAATAAAAACACCTACAACAGGAGGCCCTTATAAAATAACAATCAACGGGCTAAATGAAATAATACTACAGGATGTAATGATTGGTGAAGTATGGCTTTGCGGCGGGCAGAGTAATATGGAACTTTCTGCAAATGATGGAATTAAACAGGCCCAGGTTGAAGCAACACATGCAACCAATACAATGATTCGTTTTTTCTATGTACCAAAAGTTTCAGCAGCATTTCCGCAGGATGATACCAAGGGTAAATGGGTGGTATGTAATCCTGCTGATATGAAAAAATTTAGTGCAGTTGGTTATTTTTTTGGGAAAAGACTTCAGGAGCAATTAATGCAACCTATAGGCCTTATAAATGCGAACTGGGGAGGAACCGGTGCAGAAATATGGACTCCAGCAGAAATAATTAATAGTAATTCCGCCTTTAAAGAAGCAGCAGTAATTACCAATGCAACAAATGACTGCTGCCCGGTTGGAGTAGGATTGTTATATAACGGCATGATACATCCTGTTATAAATTTTAAAATTTCAGGAGCCATCTGGTACCAGGGGGAAACCAACCGTTTTAGTTATGTTACTTATCCATCATTATTAATTGCAATGGTACAGAAATGGCGGCATTTATGGCAATATGATTTTCCTTTTTATTATGTGCAGATTGCTCCATTCACAGATGGCAACAACAATTATGTGTCCCTTATGAGAGAAGCACAAACAAAATGTATGTCACTTCCCAACTCGGGCATGGTGGTAATAAGTGATTTGGTAGACGATGTAAATGATGTCCATCCTCAAAATAAGCGGGATGTAGGTTTACGGCTTGCTAATTATGCCCTGGCTGAAACCT
The DNA here is from genome assembly GCA_043752205.1 of Chitinophagaceae bacterium. GTDB lineage: Bacteria > Bacteroidota > Bacteroidia > Chitinophagales > Chitinophagaceae > Ferruginibacter. The sequence continues at coordinate 1,422 of JAYUYX010000228.1, read as the reverse complement.
ATGGTAAAAAAGGAATATCACATAAAAGCCCGATGTACAAAAGTATAGAGCTAAAAAAAAATAAAATCCGTACCTGGTTTTACAATGCAGAAAATGGATTAATAAGCAAGGGAGGTGTACCAACAGATTTTTTTATTGCAAGCGAAGACAAAATTTTTTTACCAGCAGCTGCAATGATAGAAGGCAGCAGTGTTGTTGTTTCAAATAAAAATATAAAAAAACCGGTGGCAGTTCGTTTTGGATTCAGCAATGCTGCCACACCAAATCTTTTTAATAAAGAAGGCTTACCTGTAAATATTTTCAGAACAGATGAATGGAATATACCTGTTGAACCTGTGATTAAGGAAAATGAAAAACCTGTAATTGGCGCTATCCGCTGGGATGCCTGGCATGGAAAAAAAGATGGCGTGAATGATGTGATGGAAAAAACGCTTGCGCCTAAACAGTTTCATGAGCGGCTTCCATTTTTTGCTGAAGTAATAAATGATTCCACAGTGCGAATTGATGGTTCATCACAGCAGATAATGGATAAAGAAATTGCTTATGCTAAATATGCAGGGCTTGATTACTGGGCTTATGTACTGTATGCAGAAAAAGATATGCTGAGTTTGGGATTAAAAACTTATTTGCAAAGTAAAAATCAAAACGATATTAATTTTTGCGCCATCACCGAACAGGGCAGGTATACTTTTAAAGACACAGCTTATATTAACTATCTGATCCGGTTAATAAAAACACCGGGCTATCAAACTGTATTAAATGGGAGGCCGCTTTGGTATTTCGGTTTCATCAGCCAGGAAAACGTAAATGTAATTTGGGGCAATTTTCACAACCTTAAACTGCATATTGACTCTGTAAGAAAAATTATTACTGAAGCCGGTTTGCAAAATCCTTACATCGTTATCATGGATTTTGATGCAGCTGCCGGAAAAAAATGGTGCGATTCATTGGGTGCTGATGCCATCAGCAGTTATGTGGCTCTTAAGAATTCAAAGCTTGGCACTTATCAGCAGTTGGCAAATGAAGCCTCAGCTTTTTGGGATGAATGCAAAGCAACCGGCAAACAGGTGGTGCCGGTATGGGATGCAGGCTGGAACCCATTGCCAAGAATTTTACATCCTACACCATGGCATATTTATCCGGATAAAGAATACTATTCCAATGCAACAGCCAAAGAACTGGCTCAGCATTTCAAAAATGGGTTGCAGTGGCTGAAAAAAAATAAGAAAGTAGCACCGGCGCAATGTGCAATCATTTATGCCTGGAACGAATTTGATGAAGGGGGATGGCTTTGCCCAACAATTGGAAATAATATGGAGCATATAGAAGCCACTCATTCAGTTTTAAAACAACAATAGGCTATATGAAAAAGAGATTTATTTTTTTGATTTTGTTTTATTTTTTTGTCGTTCTTGCTGTTGC
>JAYUYX010000227.1:0-8976 GCA_043752205.1 Chitinophagaceae bacterium | reverse complement strand
CCCAGCGGGGAGTTCTATAAAAAATCTTCATATCATTTTATTAAATAATCAACATTGCATCTCCATAACTGAAGAAACGGTATTTATCTTTAATAGCTTTTTTATAAGCCTCCATCATCAGATCATAACCGGCAAAAGCACAAGCCATTATTAAAAGGCTCGTCTTAGGTAAATGAAAATTGGTTACCAATGAATCAGCTATATTAAAATTGTAAGGTGGATGTATAAAATGATTTGTCCAGCCCTCAGACGGCTTTAATAACTTCTGCGCAGTAAAAGAAGATTCCATAGCCCTCATGGTAGTAGTACCGATAGAGCAGATACGGTTGCCATTTTGCTTGGCCTTATTTACAATGGCACAGGCAGTTTCTTCAATGTGATAATATTCGGCATCCATCTTATGCTTGCTCAGGTCTTCCACCTCAATCGGGCGAAATGTTCCCAGGCCTGTATGTAAAGTTGCTTCTGCAAAACGAATCCCTTTTATTTCAAGTCTTTTAATTAATTCCTGGCTAAAATGCAATCCAGCAGTTGGGGCAGCCACGGCACCTTCATGCTTGGCATAAACCGTTTGGTAACGCTCTTTATCATCTTCATCCGGCTTACGCTTAATGTATTTTGGTAAAGGTGTTTCTCCCAAAATTTCAAGCATCCCACGAAATTCATCATCTGTCCCATCCCATAAAAATCGGATGGTGCGGCCACGGCTTGTAGTGTTATCAATAACTTCGGCAACCAGTTCATCACTCTCTCCAAAATATAATTTATTACCTACACGTATCTTTCGTGCAGGATCTACAATAACATCCCAAAGCTTATTGGCCTTGTTCAGTTCTCTTAAAAGAAAAACTTCAATTTTAGCACCTGTCTTTTCTTTACGGCCATACATACGTGCCGGAAAAACCTTGGTATTATTTACTACAAACACATCCTTATCATCAAAATAATCCATTATTTCTTTAAAGTGCTTGTTCTCAATCTGGCCGGATTTACGGTTGATCACCATCATCCGGCTGTCTTCACGACGCTTGGTAGGGGTTTGGGCAATCAAATTAAGCGGGAGGTCAAATCTAAACTGGGATAATTTCATGTAACGGTTTTAATATTTGTTGTTGTTACATGCCGGTACTGTAGTTACAGAGATCGTAGCCCTTTTTCTCAGGACATTTATCATGTTACGGCATGATTTAAAGTGGACAAAGGTAATAAATAGCCGCTAAATTACCCGTTTAAATTTTTTAGGAAAAGTTCTGGCAACTTTATATAGTATCCGCTTCTTTTATTAATATTGAATGTAATGTTTAAAACAGCCTGAACAGGAAAAAGAACTTTACAGATAATATGTTTGCATCTATGACCAATAAAACAATAAAGGATGTGCAAAAGATTCTATGGCTACAATAAAAACTCCATGATATACCCCCGTTGACAATTACGAGGATTGATAAAGCGTTTTTCCGGGAATGGCTCCCACCAATTTCTGTGTGTATTCATTTTGGGGATGAAAATACACCTGGTTGGCATCACCTTCTTCCACAATTTTTCCTTTATGCATTACCAGTATGCGGTTGCATAAGTAATGCACTACTGACAGGTCGTGAGAAATAAAAATGGCAGTAAACCCGAATTCCTTTTTCAGGTCATTTAGTAAATTTAGTACCTGTGCCTGTACACTTACATCAAGAGCCGAAACACTTTCATCAAAAATTAAAAAAGAAGGATTGAGGGCCAAGGCCCTTGCAATGCAGATACGCTGTCGTTGTCCACCGCTGAACTGGTGAGGGTAGCGGTTAAAATGATCTGTACCCAGGCTTACTTTTTCTAACAGCTCCATAACTTTTTCTTTTCGCTGTTTATTATTAGATAGAACGTTATGCACTTTCAATGGTTCCATAATGGCATCACCAATCGTAATACGGGGATTAAGAGAACCGTAGGGATCCTGGAAAACTATCTGCAGGTCTTTACGCATCGTTCGTAATGAAGCAGCGCTGATGCTGGTCATGTCCTTACCTGATAATAATATAATGCCCGCTGTTGGTTTTATCAATTGTAAAATACTTCTGCCCAATGTTGTTTTGCCGCAGCCGCTCTCACCTACCAACCCTACAACATCGCCTTGGTATACATTAAAACTAACATCATCAACTGCTTTGAAAACCTGCACTTTTCTTCCGGGCCATTTCTTCCTGCTGGTATAATGTACTTTAAGATTGCGTACTTCCAGTAATGGATTTTGAGTAGGGACTGCTTTAATAATTACAGGTTCTTTTGTGGGTAGAGACGAAACAGAATCAGCAGTTTTATTATCTATAAAATCACTTACTACCGGCAATCGTTTTCCTTTGGGCTTGCCTGCAGGCCTGCAAGCGAGTAAAGCTTTGGTATACGGGTGTTGTGGCGAAAGCAAAATGTCTTTAGCAATTCCTTGTTCAACTATCTCTCCCTTAAACATCACCAGTATTTTATCAGCAATATCAGCAACTACACCCAGGTCATGCGTAATAAATATTACGCCCATGTTATTTTGTTGTTGTAAAGATCGGATGAGTTCCAGTATTGTTTTTTGTACAGTAACATCTAATGCAGTAGTAGGCTCATCCGCAATTAATAGTGCAGGATTACAACTCATCGCCATGGCAATCATCACCCGTTGTTTTTGCCCGCCACTTAGTTCATGCGGATAGCGGTCAATTAAACTTTCAGGATCAGGTAATTGTACTTTTTCAAAAAGCTCAATGGCTTTTTGCCTCGCAGTCTTTTTAGATATGCTTTGATGTATACGTATAGCCTCAATTACCTGGTAGCCGCAAGTAAATACAGGGTTCAATGAGGTCATTGGCTCCTGGAAGATCATGGCAATATCATTACCCCGTATGCTGTTGATCTGTTTACCCGTGATTTTTAAAAGGTCAACTTGTTCCTTACTATTGAATAAGATCCGGCCTGTAACACCTGCCTGTTTGGGTAACAATTGTAAGATCGATAACGCAGTAACTGATTTGCCAGAACCACTTTCACCAACAATAGCAACCAGTTGGCCTGCATCAACAGTAAATGAACTGTTTTTTACAGACGGAGTTTGTATACCATCATGGGTAAAATGGATACTAAGATCTTTAATACTTAAAAGCGGCATCATTGTTTTTCAACAATTTTTATAAAAAGCTTTTTTTCGGGTGTGGGGTAGTAGGCCGTGCAAACCATGCATGGCTCTGAAGACAGAGTATCTATTACAAAATAAAATTCTTCTCCTTCCTTAATTGAAGCAGGAAATTTGCAGGGATTTTCCAGACCAAAAACATTGCTGTAAGATTTTTTAGTGGTCTCATTTATCCAACTGGTTGTGATTTTAGAAGTGTCCATATTCCCTTCTAAAAGCTGAATCGTGTAGTTCATACAAATTGCCTTTATCTCAAGCCTTCCTTTATATATTGTATTGTTTTTTTGTTTTTTAGCACAGTTTTCGGCAGAAATACTAAGCAAAAAAATAGCTGATAAAATAAATAAGCGTTGCATAGTTATTAAAATTTTAAGTGTCTTACTGTTAAGCCATCATTCATCAGTTGTTTTAATGAATCTATGCCTATTTTTAAATGGACATCCACATATTTTGATGTGATTTTTTTATCACTTTCAGCCGTCTTAACGCCATCGGGTGTCATAGGCTGATCACTCACCAATAATAATGCACCGGTAGGGATTTTATTATAGAAGCCCACCGTAAAAATTGTGGCAGTTTCCATATCAACAGCATACGCCCTTACATCCTGCAGATAAATTTTAAATTTCTCATCATGCTCCCAAACCCTGCGGTTGGTGCTGTACACTGTACCTGTCCAGTAATCTACACCATAATCCCGTATGGTGGTTGATACTGCTTTCTGCAAAGCAAAAGCAGGTAATGCAGGAACTTCCGGCGGAAAATAATCATTGGAAGTTCCTTCGCCCCTGATTGCAGCAATAGGTAAAATAAGATCACCTAGTTTATTGCGTTTTTTAAGTCCGCCGCATTTGCCTAAAAATAATACAGCTTTAGGTTCAATAGCGCTTAATAGATCCATTACTGTTGCAGCCCCCGGGCTTCCCATTCCAAAATTTATGATGGTAATATTTTCGGAAGTAGCACACTGCATGGCCTTATCTACGCCTACTATCTGCACTTTATTCCATTCTGCAAACATCTCTACATAATTAGCAAAATTTGTAAGCAGGATGTATTCTCCAAAATTTTCCAATTCCTCACCTGTATATCTCGGTAGCCAGTTTTTTACTATTTCTTCTTTTGACTTCATATCTTGCTGTTGTTATTCATTTTTAAAAATTAAATATACAAAATTCTTTTGCGAGGGTAGATTTATACAGATGATAAAAATTGAATATCCCCCATACCAGCCCAAAGTAAAACAGGAGAACGATAAAGAATTCATATTTGATGAAGTGCGTAAAAGATGGGTATTGCTTACCCCTGAAGAATGGGTACGACAGAATTTTCTGCAATATCTTATACAGGTAAAAAAGTACCCGCCCGCTTTAATTGCTGTTGAAAAAGAAATAAAACTGGGTGAGCTTAAAAAACGTTTTGATATAGTGGTTTACGATACTAATACAAAACCCTGGATGATCATTGAATGTAAAGAAATGAATGTGCCATTGAGCAAATCAGTATTGGATCAGGTGTTGCGTTACAATATGTCGGTATCCGTACCATATCTAGTAATAACCAATGGGAGTTATTGTATGGCATTTTCATTAAAGGATAATGCAATGAAGACAATTGACGCTTTACCTGCTGTATAATTATTCTTCTATGATCTTTTCTGTTTCACGAGCCAGGGCCTGAGGCGCCTCCTTGTTATACGGCCATTGATTTTGCAGCTTTGCATAAATAAAATACACAATCAATCCACTCACAAAAACGATGACGAAGGATAGAATAATGGCCAGTCCTGTTGCATAAAAAATGAACAGCCACATAGCAATTACCAATATAACGGGTAGTGGGTATAAGGGCATTTTATATGTCAGGTGTTTTGATCCGTTTCTTCTTCTTAATAATACGATCCCTACAGCCTGCCCAATGAACTGCACCATGATACGCATGGCTAATATGCCATCAATAACATGTTTCATCTTAAATAGTAAACTGAAGACAAATGCAAAACCTGCTAATACCAATAGAGAGACGTAAGGGAAATTTTTAGTGGGATGCAATTTACCAAACACTTTAAAGAAAGCACCGTCAACTGCGGCAGCATACGGTACCCTTGAGTACCCTAGCATAACTGCAAATAAAGAAGCCAGTGCAACCCAAAGTATCATTACAGTAATTGTATTGGCTGCTGCATAACCATACAAGCGTTCTATGAAAGTGCTAACTACAAATGTGTTAATGCCTGCATCCTGCCATTGCTTTACTTCCTGCCAGGAAATAACACTACTTACACTCATATTCATGCCAATATATAAAACAGCAATGCCGATAACAGAGATAAACATACTCCGGGGAATATTTTTACCTGGGTTTTTTATTTCGCCACCTAAATGGCAAACATTATAATAGCCCAGGTAACTATACACTGTTTTGATACAGGCCTGCCCGAATAAAAAGGAAGCAAGCTGGCCCCAGCTAAAATCAGTGTTAATGTCTTTTAAGGGCTGCAAAAAATTTCCATTAGCAATGCCGCCAATGATGATCCAGCCAATGGTTAGGATAACACCTGTCCAGAGCAATACAGCAATTTTTCCTATGCTGTCAATTTTGCGGTATAATAAAAGGGTTACAACAACTATAACAGCAGCCGAAACGAGTTTCTGGTGCAGGGGCTCCAATTCAACCAGGTATCCTAAATATTGTGAAAAGCCAATAGCTGCAGATGCTGCCACCAGCGGGGCCTGTATTATAGTTTGCCATACATACAGGAAGCTCATCATCCTTCCCAACCCGTGTTTGCCGTAAGCTTCTTTTAAAAAATTATAACTGCCACCGGCTAACGGGTATGCAGCTCCCAGTTCACTCCATATCATGGCATCGATCAACGAAAGTATTGCCCCAGCTATCCAGGCATATAAGAACATGCCTCCCATTAGCCCCATAACAATAGGTAAGGTTATAAAGGGCCCAATGCCCACCATATCTATCATATTTACAACTGTAGACTGGAATAAGCCCAAGCTTCTCTGTAATTTTGGTGCAGCCATTAACTTAATTGAAAATGGAAATTACAATTTTGAATGATAAGATGGGCAATTAAAACAAACCCGGAAAACTTTTTGCATATACCTTTGTTTAGTAGATAAACACAATCTAAAAATGAAGAAAAAAATCTTAATTGCTGTAACCGGTGCAAGTGGTTCTGTGTATGCAGATCTGTTATTAAAAAAGCTGCAACAACTTGATGAGCAATGGGAAGAATTGAGCCTTGTGTTGACAGAAAATGCAAAAGCTGTGTGGAAGATAGAACTTGATAATGACAGCTATGCCAATTATAAACTGAATCACTTTTCGCAACAGGATTTTAATGCTCCATTTGCTTCCGGATCGGGCCAGTACGATACCATGATCATCATTCCCTGCAGCATGGGCACGCTGGGAAGAATTGCATCCGGTATCTCAAACGATCTTATCAGCCGGGCTGCTGATGTTATTTTAAAAGAGAGAAGAAAACTGATCTGCGTAGTGAGGGATACTCCTTACAGTCTCATTCACATCCGTAATATGGAAACCTTAACACTTGCAGGCGGTATCATATGCCCGGCCACACCTTCTTTTTACAGTAAACCATCAACTATTGAAGAAGTTGCAGCTACGGTTGTTGACCGGGTTATTGATCTGGCAGGATTACAAAATGAATCTTACAGGTGGGGGAAATAAAAGACCGTTACAGGATGTTGTAACGGTCATTAAAAATATATAATTGTGTTTACCTCAGGTCCACTAATTCCATTCCGGGATAATTTTTCTGGTTGAATAAAAAAGTAGCATCGGGGATGGTTACTTTAGTATTCATACCACTAACGGTGTAAGTATACCTGTTACCGGCCTTTTCAAATACTTTAGTTGATGTAATGGTTTGAGTTACTTTGTTGATGTACACAATTACTTTATGAAACATTTTTGTTTTGTCAATAGGAGTTAATTCAATTTCCTGTATACCCTTAGCATCACTGTTTAATTTGTATAAAAAATCTTTATCGTAAAAATTAGTAAATAATTTTTGCGGGGTGATGGTATTATTTGAAGGATCAATTTTTGTTAAGGTTATTTCTTTTGCAGCAGCATCAACACTCCAAACATTGCTACCATCACTAAAAATATCCTGGCCGGCAACTTTAATGCGGTATTTTGTACCCTTCATAAAGACCGAACCTTTTTTAGAGCCCATTACTTTATTACTGCTATTCTCTATTTTTAAACTAAAGTTTGACTGTACAGTTTTAAAAGTCTTAAACTTGGCACTAACCGCATCTAATATCTTTTTTGCCTGTGGATCGCTGTTACCCATGCCTTTTGGTACCTGGGCCGATGCATTAAAAAATATGGCCATCATTAGCACTGTAACACTTAAAAAATACTTCATATTATTCTGATTATAATTAATAATTGGTGTTTATCAAAGCGGCTGCAAAGATATAATAATAGACTCTTTCGGACAAGCCATCGTTTAAAGCCTTCTTGTAATAAACTGTTAATAAGCAACCCAGTAAAAAATAAGTAAACATATGCGGCGTTAAATGCTGCAAAGAATGGTATTTTGCAGGTACTTCAACACAACTCCACTATTGATACTTTTTACAAGCATCACTTAATTATTACATATCATGGAAAAGAATATCGCAGTTTCCCAACGGGAATCTTATAGCCCTACGCAATTCACCGAATTCTTATGGTGGTTATCCACTGCAGAAAAAGAAATTTTAGTCGATTCGGTTGTTGACAGAAACCGTTACCGAATTATTGGTATGACAGTGCTGGCAACCTGGGCTTTTGCAACTTTTACCTGGACATACTTTTTTAGCACTTTTGTTGATTCTGTTTTCCTGGCAATTGCATTGGGCCTGTTCATGGGTTTTATTATTCTTACCATCGACAGGGCTTTGATAAAAGGCATCACCAAATTCAATAAAAGAAAACTGGCGCCGCTTTTATTCAGGGGATTGTTGGCTGTTACTATTGGCACTTTTATGGCACAACCTGCTGTGTTGTATATGTTCGATAAAGAAATAAAATTGCAGACATCGCTTGATAATGAGAAAAAGAAGATGCTGAAGCAGCAGGAACTGGTAATACTTTATAAAACACCAAAAGAAGCATTGACAAAACAAACTACGGCATTAAAAGCTGAGCTTGATTTAAAAAACGATGCAGTAAATAAAGCAAGAGAAAATTTTTTAGCAGAAACAGATGGCAGCGGCGGATCAGGTAAAGTAGGTATAAAGGATATTGCAATTGCTAAGCGAAATGAATACCAGAAGCTGGATGCCGAATATCAGGCACTACTGAAACAAACACAACCTAAACTGGATAGCAACGAAGCGGCTTTAAAAGAAATAGATACAAAGATAAAAACTGAAGAAGCCAATTTTGCACTATACTTTAATAATGGTTTTTTAACGAGGATAGAAGCATTGACAAACTTGTTAAAAGATCATCCTGCATTACAGTTCAGGTATTACCTTATCGTTTTTATTTTAATGCTGATAGAACTGATGCCGGTGATTGCAAAAACAATTCTGCCGGCCGGTAGCTATGATGAAAAAGTAATGTTGCGTGAAGAAATGGAAATAGAAATTGCCAACAGCAATATTCGCAAGGAGCAACAATTAAAAGAACTCTATAACCAGATGGCATTTGATAATGACTCCGAAGCCATCACTGCTTTCTTTGCCCTAACCAAAGAAGACCGAAAAGAGAAAATGCAATCCTTCAGTAAAAAATGGAAAGAAGAGAACCACCAGAGTTTTGACGGCCTTTGG
>JAYUYX010000226.1:0-81744 GCA_043752205.1 Chitinophagaceae bacterium | reverse complement strand
TTATTATAGCAAATCCGCTGGCAGATATCAGCAGGGAACTAGTGAGGTATTTACCTGAGTTGAATGCCATTGGCATGCGCATGGAAGCTGAATATACTGCCCAGGTGATAGCACTAAGCAATTTAAAAAGCTGGGGCGAATTCTTCATGGCCATTATTATCATGGCTTTTTTTCCGGCATTGTTTGAAGAACTTTTTTTCAGGGGCGCTGTGCAAAATTTACTGGAGCGCTGGTGGAAAATGCCTTTACTTGCTCTGATAGTTACCTCGCTGTTATTTAGTTTGATACATATGTCGGTGTTCCTTTTTTTAAGCAGGGCAGTACTGGGTTTTGTTTTAGGATTGATGTACCAGCGCAGTAAAAATTTATGGGTAAATATCATCGCCCACTTTTTGAATAACACGGTTGCAGTTATACAGCTGTTCTGGATATCCAGGCACCAGCAAAAAATAGAAGTTGATAAACTCGACCCCAAAGTGCCGTGGTGGGGTGCATTGATCGCCCTTGCAATAACCATAGGCATATTTTTATTGTTTGAAAAAGTATCTGCAAAGAACCGCAAGCAAATTGCTTTTGAAGAACAGAACCTGCTGGAGCATACAGGCATCTTACACAACTTTCCTGAAAATAAAAATTACTAGTATTGGCATTAAACATAGCAACCTTTAAAACAAGAGCCCTAACTGCACTGATCTTTGTAGTGGTTATGCTTGTTGGATTGCTTTGGAATTTCTGGAGTTTCATGATCCTGTTTACCGTGATACATTTTGGTTGCTGGTTTGAGTTTGTGAAACTGATGAAGAAGATATATGGGGAGAAGTATTTAGCTTATTCTTTATTTGGATTGGTGTATATAACTCTTCCAATACTATTGATGTTTAAATTTCATCAGCAAACGATTGATTTTTTTTCTAAGTATGTTTTATATGGACCATGTTTTCCTGTAGAAGAATATTCAGAATCATTCCGATTCACAATTTTGATTTTCATAATTGCAGCTATCTGGATCAATGATACTATGGCTTACCTGGTTGGTTCATTCATTGGTAAAACACCGTTCTCAAAAATATCTCCTAAAAAAACATGGGAAGGCACTGTGGGAGGAGCTATTCTTACAATAGGAGTTGGAATTTTATTTGCTTTCTTCTTTGAGCTTAATATACTCCATGTGACATTCATTACCGCTATAATTACAATTTTTGGCACCTTTGGTGATCTTTTAGAAAGTAAATTAAAACGCATGGCCAATATAAAAGATAGCGGCAGCTTTATGCCGGGGCATGGTGGTTTTTTAGATAGGTTCGATTCTTTATTGGTTGCAGTACCAGCCGTCTGGCTATATGTATATTTTTTTATCAGGTGATATCCCAACCACAAACTACAAACCACCAACCCCAAACTCAAAACCCTTTATCTTTGCTCTTCAATCTTACATAATGACCATACATAGGGAAGGATATAAAAGCATTGCAATTGCGGCTTTAATTTTTGGAGCAATTAATATCCTGGTTTATTATTTTCTCAGTGCTTCCCTGATGTGGCTTTGTCATATTATTTTTATTCTCACCCTGGGCCTGTTCTTATTCCTGATCTCATTTTTCCGCATACCCAACCGCAAGCTTACCATTAGTAACGGAGTTATCGTTGCACCTGCCGATGGTAAAGTGGTAGTTATAGAAGAAACCACCGATGTGGAATATTTTAAAGACAAAAGACTGCAGGTTTCTATTTTTATGAGCCCGGCCAATGTACATGTTAACCGTAACCCTATTGATGGCGACGTAGTATACAACCAGTATCACAAAGGTAAATTCCTGGTGGCCTGGCATCCCAAATCATCTACCGATAATGAGCGGCATTCAGTGGTACTTAAAAACGGTAACCTGGAGATATTGGTTAAGCAGATAGCCGGGGCACTGGCCAAGCGTATTGTAAATTATTTACAGGTGGGTCAAAAGGTAAAGCAAAGTGAAGAAATGGGTTTTATTAAGTTTGGCAGCAGGGTAGATCTGCTTTTACCCATTGGAACTAAGATAAATGTAGATTTGAACCAGGTTGTAAAAGGCGGTGTAACTATCATTGCCACCCTGTAATTTTAACAAATATGAAATTGGCATTATGCAATTTCTACGCTACTTTTACGTTTACAAATCAAAAATGTATAAATCATGAAAAAAGTATTTTTATTAGCCACAGCATTTATGTTTGTTTCTGGTGTTGCATTAGCAGACAAAGGAAAGAAGAAAAAATGCGCAAAAGGAAAAACCTGCTGCACTAAGTCTGAAGGTAAAGCATCTTGCTCAAAAACATCAAAAGATGCCAGTGCAACAAAAGCCTGCTGCAAAGACAAAGCAAAAGCAACAACAGTTAGCATGTAATTTTTTTTAAAGACATTTTAGGTAAACCTTTCCCTTCCGGAGAGGTTTTTTTATGCCCTGCATTAAAAGATATCTTCAAGTTGCTGCAGGTGTGTAATGGTATAAGTTGGGTTTATACCACAAATAGCATTGATATGGTTTACAAAAATAGTATCCATTCCTGCATTCATTGCCCCCTGTATATCGGCATCCAGGTTATCGCCGATCATAATGCTTTCCGCTAACATTGATCTTGCCTTGTCCATAGCAAACTCAAATATCTCTTTCTTTGGTTTTAAACTATTACTTCCTTCCGATGTGATGACATGGGTAAAAAAAATGCTCAGCCCGCTGTTATTTAATTTGCTCCATTGTGTTTTTTCAAAGCCATTGGTTATTAAATGCAGAATGTAATTTTTTTGCTTCAGGTAATTTAAAATTTCCATCGTATGCGGAAATAATAATTTTTTAGTAGGAAGAATATCTAAGAATTTCCCACTCATATCCCTGGCCAAAGGTTCATCAGCAATTTTAAAATCCAGCATGGTTCGCCACATGCGTTTCCATTTCAGGTCTTCCGAGCTGATAAGTCCTTTGTGGTAGCGGTCCCATAATATTTCGTTATGAAATAAATACTTGGGGTAAAAATCTTCAAAAGCTATATTTATCCTTTTATCCAGGTCAAAAATGGTATATAACTCAGCCAGTGTTTCTTTTGCATTTGCATCAAAATCCCAGAGGGTATGGTCGAGGTCAAAAAAAAGATGTTTGTATTGCGGCATTGTGTAAATCCTTCAAAAAATTAAATTAAGAGATGCTAACTTTAGTGATAATTGCAAGATACTGAATTAACAAAATACAGATGAATATAGTAATAACAGGCGGATCAAAAGGATTGGGTAAAGCCATTGCAGTTGAATTTGCTAAAGATAAGCAGGGACATAGTTTTTTTCTTTGTGCAAGAACTAAAACTGAACTGGAAAATACGGGTAGGGAGTTAGAGGATTTATTTCCGGGTAATCACGTCTATACACAAATCTGTGACGTTACGGATAAAAATCAACTTGCAGAATTTGCCTCCTGGATAAAAGGCATTATTTCCAGGGTAGATATTCTTGTAAATAATGCCGGTGTTTATTTGCCCGGTAGTGCACATGGAGAGGATGACGGGGTATTAGAAAGGCTGATGGAAATAAATGTGTACAGTGCTTACCATTTAACCAGGTTATTGTTGCCCCACATGATAAAAGCAAATCCTTCGAAAGGCTCAGCAGGCCATATTTTCAATATCTGTTCCATAGCCTCATTAATTGCTTATCCCAATGGAGGAGCATATGGCATCAGCAAATTTGCGCTGTACGGATTTAGCAAAAATCTGCGTGAAGAAATGAAGCCGCATGGCATTAAAGTAACGCATGTATTGCCGGGTGCCGCTTATACAGATAGTTGGAGTGGTAGCGATATTGATCCCAAGCGTATAATGGAAGCAGCTGATGTTGCCAAAATGATCCATGCTGCTGCACAATTATCTCCACAGGCCTGCGTAGAGGATATTATCATCCGGCCGCAACTGGGAGATCTATAATACAGTATGCTAAAACAGTTTAACAATTTATTTCAACCATTTACAACAGCGGTATTATTTAACAGGCCTCAATCCGTTATTTTTGCTGCTGTTATTATGCGTTCAGTTTCATATAAAATATTACTGCTTCTATTTTCAGTTACTGGCTATTCTACGTATGCCCAGGTTAAATTCTCGGCTACTATAACGCCATCCGAAATAGGTAAAGATGAATACGCACAATATAGGCTGATAGTGGAAAATGCAGGCGAAGTTGAGCAGATCGTTCCTCCAAACCTAAAAAATTTTATTATTGTAAGCGGCCCCAACCAGGAGAGTGGGATGACCATGATAAATGGTTCGGTTAAAAAATTCGTTGCATTCAATTTTGTGATTAAGCCCAAGGCAGTAGCCACTTTTACCATACAGGCCGGATTTGCAAAAGCAGATAACCGTGATTACAGGAGCAATACTGTTCAATTAAAAGTTAGTTCAAAAGCAACCGGCAATAGCCCGGGAGTCAATGCCTTTAATTCTCCTTTCAGCGGTATAGATCCTTTTGCTGCACCTGCACCCAGGTCTGATTACGGCGATTACATTTTACGCAAAGGAGAAAACCCTGCAGATAAAATAAAGAAGAACATGCTCGTAAGGGTAGAGGTAGATAAAAAATCTTGTTTTGTGGGAGAACCGATCGTGGCAACGTATAAATTATATACACGGTTAAAAAGTGAGAGCAATATGACAAAAAATCCATCGTTCAATGGATTTTCTGTGGTTGACCTGCAATTACCAAGTGACATGAGTTATACAAATGAAAAATTTGAAGGCAGGGATTATAATGTGTACATCATTCGTAAGGTGCAGCTCTATCCATTATTACCCGGTAACCTGGAGCTGGGCGTTGTGGAAATAGAAAACAATATCAATTTTATTAAGGCAGAATATCTTGATAAGCAGACACTGGGTAATGATATGTTTAAAAACCTGCCTGATGCAAACGTTCCGTTGGAGGGGATGGAAAGCCAGAAAGTTATTTTACAGAGTAAGCCCTTAACTGTTTTAGTAAAGCCTTTACCCGATGCAGGCAAGCCTGCGGGCTTTAAAGGTGCTGTTGGAAATTTTACAATAGAATCACGGGTTGAAAAAAATACTTTCAGTACTGATGATGCCGGTAACATGGCCATTATTATTTCCGGTGAAGGCAATATGCAAATGATAACGGCACCTGTAATTGATTGGCCACAAGGTATGGAAGGATTTGAGGCTAAAACTACAGACGATCTTTTTAAAGGTACAGTACCGGTGAGCGGCAGAAAATTTATTGAATATCCATTTACAGTAGATAAACCGGGTAATTATATCTTACCTGCTGTGTCGTTCAGTTTTTTTGATACCCGCAATGCAACATATAGAACAGTAACCAGCCAGCCATTGCAAATTACTGTAACTAAAGGCTCCGGAAAAACTAAACAAAATATTACAGCAACAGGGTCATCATCGAAAGGCAATTTTTTGGCTAAGTTTTTCAATAACCGCTTGCGTGTAGTGAGCCTGGTTGCAGTATTAATTATTATTGGACTGATCATTTGGCTAAAAAGAGATGCAAGCCAGGATAGGGAGGAAAAGATTAAACTAGCTTTGGATGAAGAAAAAAATCTTGATGAAAAACCGGTTGATGAAATTATAGAGGGTCAGCAAAATCCATTGCAGTTTGCAGAAGAGTGCCTTCAAAGAGAAGACTGCAAATTATTTTATACGCACTTGAACCAGGGATTAAAGAACTACCTGTCTAAAAAATTTGCTATCCCCGCAGAAGACTTGAACAGGAAAAACATAGCCGAGCAATTAGATACAAAAGGTATCAGTATAGAAACAACTGTACAGCTGCAAAAATTTATTGATGAAATTGAATGGCAATTATATACGCCCTTTGCCGATACAGAAAAGATGAGGAGCATGTATGAGAGGGCGCATGATCTTATTCAACTACTGAATACTTACCGCTGCTAAATAGCAGTAAACTTATACCCAACACCTCTTACCGCATGAAAATATTCAGGGTCACGGCTATCGTCTTCAAAATATTTTCGAAAGTTTAAAATAAAATTATCGATCGTACGGGTAGTGGGATAAACATTGTAACCCCATACCACCTGTAATATCTTTTCACGGGTCACTACTTCATTTTTATTTTCGATCAGCAACTTCAGCAGCATGATCTCCTTTTTGGTTAGCGTTACCCTTTCGCCGCTTTTAATAAAAGCTTCTGATGCTTTAAAGTCGATTTTATTTTTACCAAAACTGTATATATCTGGTATTGGCTGCTTGCTGCTCAGGCGTTCACTTTTTTTGATGAGGTTATTTACCCTTATCAATAATTCTTCCAGATTAAAGGGCTTGGTCAAATAATCATCAGCTCCTTTTTTTAAGCCAAGCACCCTGTCGGCACTGCTGTTCTTTGCACTAAGTATCAGTATTGGCACATCAGGGTTACTCAATCGTATCGTTTCGCAAACAGTAATGCCGTCTACTTCAGGCAGCATTACATCAAGGATGATGAGGTCAAAATATTCTTTCTGTACAGCCTGCAACGCTTCGGCACCATCATAGGCCCCTGTAATTTCATAGCCTTCCAGTTCCAGGTTAAGTTTAAGGGCTTCCTGTAAATTCTCTTCATCTTCTACCAGTAATATGGAAAATTTTTTATCGGACATAGTTAAAACTGTTATCGCTCAATGGATGCATGCAAGTTAACTTTAAAAATAGCCCCGGATGGAATATTGTCTGTCACAGAAATGTTTGCATTGTGTTGTTTAGCTATTTTTTGGGTAAGATATAGACCCAGTCCGGTTCCTTTGGCAGATTTTGTGGCAGCATTGCCTACCCTGTAAAACTTATCGAATATTTTCTTTCGCTCCCCTTCGGCAATGCCTTTGCCCATATCTTTTACCAGCAAAATGATCTTATTGTTTTTCTCCGATAATAAAATGGTTACAGGAAGATCCTTAGCGCCATATTTTATCGCATTGTCGATAAGATTATTTACCAGCATCTCCAACAATAACCTGTCGCCGTTAATAAAAATATCGGGCTCAATTCCAGATTCAATTTTTTGTTGGGGATATCGGGTAACAAAATCCTGTACACATTTATCAACCAACTCGCTGATATTTGTATCCTCATTGGTAATACGGTAACCACCTGCTTCTATCTGCGAGGATAAAAGCATATTGTTGCAGAGTGCATTCAGGCGATTGGTTTCTTCCAGCGTGGTGTGTATAAGCCTTTGCTGCTGCTGTTCATCCAATTTTCTTTTTTGCATAGTTTCCAAATTAAGTTTGGCAACCGCAATGGGTGTTTTTAATTCATGTGTAATAGCGATCATAAAATTCTGCTGCTGTTCACTTATTCTCAACTCACGCCTTACTGCCCGGTAAACAAAAACAGCACCCACAACAATCAGTAAAAAAAAGGTGAGGCCTTCACCAAGGTATTGCGCTGTCTTTCTTTTTTTCAGATCATTTATTTCGGCAAGCTTAGCCTGGTAAGCAGGATCTAATTGTTGCAATTGTTCTGTTTCATAAGTCGCCATCTGTTTGTTTTGCCTGTTAAGGGCAATGAACCAAAATATTAATGCCACAAGAATATAAGCCAGTAAGAACCAGTACAGGATAAAAATTGAACGGAGCTTTTTTGATTTGGATGCCATAACTAAAGTAGGGCAAAGGTACGCTGAATCTACGTTAGATTTATTTGTTCAGTAGTAAGGGCGGGAAAACTATTGGATCATTCTCTTACTTTTACTTTAAACTTCATTGCGTATTTGTATTCGAATAGAATATCAATATAATACAAGGCAGAATTTGATACTACGTAGTTAAATTCATATAGATTATCAGTTTTTTTAAATGGGAAATACATTTGCTTTTTAATTGCTAAAGTATCATGAACAAATCTTATTTTTTTGTCCTTTTTACCATAACGTTCATAATAGTCTATTGAGGGGTTTCGCCAAATGTTAGTATTAACCTGTAGTTTTTCTATTTTGGGTCCCGTGTATATAAACCTGAAGTGTATGGTGTCGCCAAGTTTAGCTTCAATCACTCCTGAATTGGGAGACAAAACATCAATATGCTCTAAAGCATATTGGCCATAAAAGTATAGGTTATTAAAGAATTTTTCCTTTGTATAATTAGGTATCATAGCAAATTTTCCATTAGCAGGATAATGGTTTCGAACCAATTTGGTATATGGGGTCAACCAGTAATAATTTGTATAATTTTTCTGGTAATCACAATATATCTCACTATCAAAAACACAATAAGGACAATAACCCGCCGCCCATGTGGGATCTAAAAAATAATAGATACCGTCAATCCTTACAACATTCCAGGCATGAGTAATGCTAAGTGGAACCCCAACCTGGTAAGATTTGTTTTTGATATATCCGCTGACAATTTCACACTCAATCCCAACCAGGTCACACATTTTTTTCAGTAACATCGAGTAGCCCTGGCAAAGAGTTCTTTTCTTTTTGAGTACCCTGTTTATATATTTCATTTCCCACTCCTGAAATTTTAATGCGCAGGCTATTGAATCATCATCGCATTCAAACCCTTTTGGTTCTTCATCCCTGTTCAAAAATTCGCAATCGTATCTTATATTTTCAGTGATCCAGATAAATATTGACCGTAGTTTTTCAATTGGTTCTGAATATTTTTGGGTTAAAATATTTGTCATTGGTTTTAATCCAGTTTCATACTTCACCGTTTTTGCAAAACTGTCGATATTTCTAAAATCTACTTGAGAAAATTTATCTTGTGACTTTCCTTTGGTCACCAGGCAGAAGGAACATAATAGCAAATAGAAGATATTATACTTCATAGTATTAAACTCAGATTTGTATGTAATTATCCGCAACTAATTAAAATACTCAGATAGAAGATTGTGAAATCAATTCCGCTTATCTAAACCCCAGCTCAGCTTATTTCTCAGCGTTTGTAAAAAATTATTTTCATTCAGGCGAATGAGATTAAAGCCAAAATTCTCTTTGCGAACTGCCAGTTGAATTTCTTTGGTTACAATTTCACGGCGGCTGTCTAAAGTGCATAAAAAACCATCAGTACGTCCTTCCACTTCAAAAGAAATTATATTAGTATCGGGCACTACAATGGGGCGTATGTTTAAATTATGCGGCGATACAGGTGTAATTACAAAACTGCCACTATCAGGAAAAACCACCGGCCCGTTACAACTTAATGAGTAACCTGTTGAACCAGTAGGGGTTGAAACAATTAACCCATCGGCCCAATACGTATTTAAAAATTCACCGTTTAAATAGGTGTGAATTTTTATCATGGGCGATGAATCCTTTTTATGCAGCGTAAATTCATTTAGTGCATATGGTTTATTCCCAAACAGCGAAACATTTGAATCTAAATGTATGAGGGTTCTTTTATCCAGTACGTATGTTCTGTTTACAAGTGCCTGAACAGCAGAGTGGAGGTCTTCCTTACCTATATTTGCCAAAAAGCCAAGCCGCCCATAATTAATTCCGGCAACCGGTATTCCGCTGTCTTTAACTAATGTAACAGTATCTAACAAAGTTCCATCGCCACCCAGGCTGATGATAAAGTCAATGTTTTTGTCCAGATCTTCAGAAGAATTGAATGTTGAATATTTGGCTTTACAATCTATTGCAGAATAGAACTGGTTAAAGAAATCCTGGTAAAATACAAACTCCACACCGCTTATTGCCAGCTCATCAAGTAACTGTATAATATCCTGGTGCTGGTTATTTTCTATTCCCCTGCTGTAGATTGCTATTTTCATATTTCTTTCCGCCTCCTGACGGATCAACATTTTTATTCTTTAAAAACCAGATTGATTATGTAAAAATAAACCGTTTTCTTTTAATTGGTTAAAACTGTACTCAAACCGCAGGTTTATATCGTACAAGGTAAGCACATCTATACCAAAACCACCGGAATATAATAAGCGGTTGTTGAGGTAACTGTAATTGTTCTTTTTATTGTAGGCATATCCCAGGTCAGCATATGATTTTGCAAAAAGTGTGAAAGGGATTTTTGTAAGTAGTTTTGGAAAAAAAGGAAAGGGTACATTAAAAGAAATGATCTTTTTCTTTAGTGTCGATCTCAATAATGCTGTTGCAACACCATCCACTACATAATATTCCAGGCCACGTAAATAATTTTCGCCGTAGCCCAATCCACGCAGGTTTACAAAAGGTTGCTCAAAAGGGAGTTTTATCCTGCCATTCATTTCCAGGCTGCTGAACCAGTTTTTCCCTATATCAAAATATTTATTATAGCCTGCTTCAAAGGTTAACATATTGATGCCGCCTGTAAATCCAAGCCCCCTTTTTTGAATAGCAATATATGCAGTTTTACCTGTTAATGGATAGGATACATTGTTTACATTGGCGTATTGCTGTCTATAATTTATATCAACAATATCTTTAGAACTGTTGGAAGAGTTAAAATAGTTGGGATTATACTTTACGCTGATCACGGAATCGTCTACTTTTTGATGAGCGTAACTTATACTAAAAATATGTTTTTTAAAAAGCCCTTTGCGTATGGTATAGCCTGCATTCACATACACGTTGTTTCTTACAAAATCTGTTTTTTTATAAAAGCGTGTTTTGTTCAGGGAGTCTGTGAGGTAAGCAATTTCCCTGTTTTGTGAATAACCTGCACCAATAATGAATCCCTCGTTTAATGATGTACTGCTATATGGGTTTGTGTAAGCCAATGAAATATTACGGGTGTATCCATTTATTAAATACATGCGCAACTGATCCCGGCGTCCGCTAAGATTATAATGCACAAGTTTTAGCCCGTAATTCACCCTGTCAAAACTTGCATGGTGCGTTTTATACCAGTCATTAAAATTCCTGTCAATCAATTGAAACTGCGGAACCGGATAAAAATACCAGCGCTCCGTAACAGATACCAGTATATCAATATTAGCAGAATCCAATACGATTAATTTAATATTCACTTCATTAAAGAGCGTAGTGTTGTACACCTGGAACCTGGCCTGCTCCAGCTCCTTCTGAAGATTTGTTATTGTAAGGGAATCTCCTTTTTTAAACTGAATCTCTCTGTATACAATGTATATCCTGGTTTTCTTTGTGCCGGTTACGGTAAGATTTTTTATACATACTTTGCTTTGAGTATTTGGCGCAAGTAAGGCAGTATCAACTAAACTTATATTAGCTGTGTTTGATTTTTGTGCATAGCTTAACCAGGGAGATATAAATATTATGAGTGAACAAATTATTTTTTTAAGATCATTCATTACTAAGGTCCCTTGCTAACCGCATATAATACAGGGGAAGAGATGTTATGATTTTTAAATATCCAGGTAATTCATCAGGTGGCGGTAATTGCTGTGAATTTCGTTCTCAAATTTCTCGTTACCAAAATAGTAGATCACATCAAATTCATATCTTTCAAAAGTTGATACAATGGTCGATATCTCTTTTTTATTGATATGCAATGTAACAGTAAGCATTCCTGTTTCGGCATGTACTGTTGTATTTAAATGGAGTATGGTTGCATCATTGCTTTCTACTATACGGCTTATCTCTGAAATAGCAAACTGGCTGCGTTCCATTTCCAGCACAATAATGCCGCCAATTTCATTTGTGCCTGCAAAGTTGCCAATGGTCTTTAAAAGTTCATTAGTTGTTATCACACCAAGCAATTCGTTTTCATCGTTAATTACTGGTACAACAGTGCTCTCGTGCTGGTTGCTACAGGTTACAGCATTTAAGAAATGTTCATTATCATGAACTGCACACTGTATAAAGTGTTCCTGCATTAATTCAATGGGCATTTTAGGCTGTACCTGGTCAAGCAGGTCATCTTCGCTGATGAGTCCGAGGAATTTTTCTTCTTCAACTACCGGAAGATGTGTTACTTTAAAATCGCTGATAAGCCGTAAAGCTTTACTTACTGAATCTTTTAACTGAAGCCGGGGGATATTGTTATTAATAAGTTCGATGGTTAACATATGACTGGTTTAGGTTAGTAGAGCTATTGGAATAAACGTAAAATTTACTTTTAAAAGTACATTGCTTCCCTCATTTAACACTTTGTTTATGAAAATCTTTTAAAACCATACAGCATAAGTATGACAAAGATCATTACTGAATAGTTGCAGCTGGCGTTTTTAATTTTGTTAAAAACGCATCAAGCAACCGGTTAAATTCTTCAGGAACTTCCATCATTGGGGCGTGGCCGCATTTATCAACAAAATGCAATTCACTGGTTGGCATCAGGCGGTTAAATTCTTTAGCTACAAACGGTGGGGTAATGGTATCATTGTTCCCCCATATCAGGCATGCCGGTTGTTTTATCTGGTTCAATTCTTCACCCAGGTTATTACGAATTGCACTTTTTGCAAGTGCAATTATTTTTATTACTTTCATCCGGTTATTGGTGATCTCAAAAACCTCGTTAACCAATTCTTCGGTAGCCATTTTTGGATCATAAAAAGTAAGCTCCGTTTTTTTTCGGATATATTCTTTATCACCACGCTTGGGATAGGTATCACCCATGCCGTTCTCAAATAAACCCGAACTGCCTGTTAAAGTAATTGATTTGATACGTTCGGGATTCTTTAGAACATGCACCAGGGCCACATGTCCGCCAAGTGAATTCCCCAGCAGATTAATATTTTTGTAATTTCGATGTTCAATAAAACGATATACGAATTTTTGTAAACCACCTACTGAAGTATGTAGCAGGTCAAGATCGAGCAAAGGCAATAGCGGAACAATAACTTTGTTTGTTTTACGAAAATGCTCTATTAAAAACTGGAAATTGCTTAGGGCTCCAAATAAGCCATGCAGTAACAGCAGCGGCTCACCCTCGCCTTCTTCAATGAATTTAAATTTGCCGTCTTGTTTTATTTCGTAACTCATCTGTAATTGCAATAGTTTAGTATAAACCCGCTAACTCAATCTTAAAGTTATGAAACCGGTGATTAAGTATAAAATTACGTTAAATAAGATAATGGTTGAAATTAATGCGGAATTTTGTTTGGAAGGGAATTAAAAAAATCGGCTAAGCCGCTAAACATATCTTTAAACAGGGGAATAACCTTGCCTATATTATCCATAACCTTTGGCCCCCACGGTTGAATAAAATCATAGGTTTGGGACGATTGTATTGTTGCAGGCTTCAGTATTTGCAATTTTTCAGCATAAAAAACAAATATGCTTAAGATGATAAGATAAAGTACTGCATAGAGCACAATGCCTGCAATACGGTTGAGCCAACCTAATAATACTACCTGGAAAGCCTTTTCTATCAATTTTGCTCCTATCCGTATCAAAATAACCACAATTAAGAATACAACAGCAAAAGCAATAAAAGGAAGCCATCTTGACGAAACATCAATACTGTCTTTTAAATATTCCGCAGTAACAGCAGAGAGTTTTAAGGCGGCAGTTAAACCAACGATAAATGCGATGATTGAAAAAACAGCAACGATGAATCCTTTTTGATAACCCTTAATAATGGCAATTACTATAACAACCGCAAAGGTGAAATCTATGAGCATATTAAAATTTTAGCGGTCCAAAATACCTAAAATCTACCCGGCCAATAGGTCTTTAACTATATTGCTTATAGTTTTACCATCGGCCTTGCCCGCTAATTGTTTACTGGCAACACCCATTACTTTCCCCATATCGGCAGGCGATGCGGCTCCTGTGTCGATAATTATCTTTTTAACGATCTCTTTAAGTTCTGCTTCGTCTAATTGTTTAGGCAGAAACTTTTCTATTACTGCCATCTCTTCTTTTTCTTTAACAGCCAGGTCTTCACGGCTCTGTTTTTCAAAAATGTCCAGTGAATCTCTGCGTTGCTTCATCATCTTCTGCAGAAACTTCTGTTCAGTTGCTTCATCAATCTCGCCTGCTGCGCCGGGTTCTGTTTTTGCTTTGATGATCTCGGCCTTAATGGCACGCAATGCACGTAAAACCCCCTCATTCTTCGCTTTCATCGCCTCTTTCATCTCGGTCATTACCTGTTGTTCTAACTGCATATTTTTTAGTTTAGAATGAATATTAGTTTAGGGTTTAGTTTGGCAACTGTAAACAAACTTCTGCTATTTCTGCTCATTCAATTGTATTGCTCTGAATTTATCAAAAAACTCTTTTGCAAATTTTTTCATATCATCACTCATTTCCTGCTGCTGAGTAGCTCTTTTAAAAGTGTCGGCCATGCTCATCAGCATCTGGTAATAAAAGTCAGCCATTTCATCTACCATCATATCCTTGGTCCAAAGATCAATCCGTAGTGCAGTTTTATCAGTACCATCCCAAAAGGCAACACTCATGGCTTTTGCTTTTTGTACCATGTTGGCAGTACTATCACTGGCAATCCAGTTTATCTGTTCAGGTACCTTGTTGGGGTCAAGCAGTACATCAATTTTTATTGTAGATTGGTTCATAATTTTTGTGGTGGTAATGATCCACTTCTTTTAGTTTGTGAGCTGCAAAATTAACTGAAATTAACTATTGAATGCTTTTAGAATAGACTGCATTAATAAATCTGCCGCTTTATCCAGTTGATATTGCTGCATAAGTGCATTGCCGGCCTCAATGAGTACCCGGGCTTTTTCTTCATCTTTGAAAATGAGCATCATTTTTTCAGCAATATCTTTAAAGTCGTGGGGGTCAGCATATATGGCAGCATTGCCATAAACAGCAGAAAGGTTACCTGTAGAAATAATAACAGGAACAGCAGCTTGCATAGCTTGTAAAGCTGACAGTGCAATATCTGCATTTGCAACTGGGCAAATCAGGGCATAAGCAGCAGCCGTAATTGTAGCAAGTTCGGCAGTTGATAAATTTTCGAGCAGCTTTACATCGTTGCGGTATTTGTAGCTCTGCAGTTCTTTTTTAAATGATGCGTCTGCATTGCCGGCTATAAGCAGCACCATGTTGCTTTTCTGTCTTTTTTTAAAAAAGGAAAATGCTTTTAATAAGTTGATGAGATTAGCTTGTTGATTAATCGTTCCACTGAAGAGAAAATAGGCTTTTTCTTCGCTATACTTTTCTTTAACCTGTTCTTTTTCTTCCCATGTAAGCGGTTTAAATATTTTATCAACCCCAGGTCTTATTACATTAACAGTAGCTTCATTTATTTTGTATTGATTAATAATTGCTGTTTTAAAAAGATCAGAAACAGTTACAATGCTTTTTGCTTTTGCTAAAAAGGCAGGGGTATGTTTTTTATAAAACCTGGCTATTGATCTTTTTACCCCCTGCGGATGGTTAAGAAAACTAAGATCACTTACCAGCAGGCATTGTGGCTTTTTTGTACGTAGGCTACAAATACCTTCCATACTTACAAAAACATCAGCTTTATGTTTTCTTAACAGGGCAGGTATTTTGTAATTATACCAATATTGCAATAGCAGGCTGTTGCTGGTTTGCGGCCCTGCTACAATTACCTGTACATTTTTAGCCAGCTGCAGTTCTTGAGTGTAAGCCGCATCAGAAATAAATAAGAATGTATGCTGCTGATTTTCTTTTACGAGCCGGTAAAGTGTGGCACCCATTATATGTTGCATACCTGCCGGCTGGTTATTATGTATAAACCTGGTATCAACAGCAATGATCATGTGTGCTTATATAAGAGAAGATTAAGTATAAGAAGGGTTCGTTATTTTAAAACTTTAAGCTTTACCATTTCAATGCGTGTATCGCTTACATTTAAAATATCAATTTCGTAATTGCCGATTATAATATGGTCTTTTAGTTTTGGTATTTGCTCATGGTTCTTAATGATATAGCCTGATAGTGTTTCCATTTCTTCATCAGCAGGAAAAACAAGTTTATATTTTTCTGTAATGAAATCCAGTTCAAGCCTTCCACTGAAAATAAATTCATTACCTGCCAGCTGCTTATCTACAAACTCTTCTGTGTCATATTCATCTTTTATTTCTCCAAAGATCTCTTCCAGCAGGTCTTCCATAGTTACAATTCCAGCTGTTCCCCCAAACTCATCAATTACCCATGCTATAGATTTTCTCTCTTTACTGAATTTATTCATCAGGTCAGTAGCGCTCATACTTTCCGGCACAGTGGGTATGGGTAACAATATCTCTTTAACTGTTGCCGGGTGCTTAAACAGGTCGAGCTGGTGTATATAACCGGTGATGTTGTCAATATTTTCATCATATACCACCAGTTTGCTTAAATGCGTTTCAATGAATTTTGCTTTTACCTCATCAACAGATGCATGCATGCTTACACCTTCTATCTCCCTGCGTGGTATCAGGCATTCCCTCAATTTGGTTTCACTGAGCGATAATGCATTCTCAAATAATTCCTTGTTTAATTCACTGCTATCTTCCTGCTCATGACTTTTACTCTGCTGCATAAAATGCTCCAGGTCAACTTTACTAAACTTCTCTTTTTTGGTATTGATCTTTACGTTCAGGATATATTTCAATATCCATTCAGATATATAAACAAAGTATGCGCCTATTGAAGAGAACATCCAATAAAAGAACTGCACTATGTTGCTGATAAAATTTGAACTGAGGATGCTGCTGTTTCTTGCCCTGAAAAAAGCTTTGGCTATAAACTCAACAAATAATACAATACAGGTTGATAGTATGGTTTCAACAAAAAGCTTAATGTATTTTACAGATTCGGTAAGGTTCGTCGGCAATTGTTTTTCTATCCATTGCCAGATGGGGTAAAGCATATCAACAACCAGCAGGCCATACACTACAAATACAAGATTGATGCCTACCAGCGTAGTTACAATAAAACGTGCAGGTCTGTCGGCATAAAACCCCCATACCTTTCCACTTTTGGTTCCCTGTTTGCGATTGAGTTCTATTGATAATTTATTGGCAGATATAAAAGCTATTTCAATACCTGCAAAAAATCCAATCAACAGCAGGGAAGCAATAATTGCAATAAGTGCTATCCAATCCATACTATAAAAATAAGAAAGAGTTTTTAAACCAGATTATTGATTCACAAAGGCTGTTATATATCCTTCAGCCTCCGCACAGGCACTTTGCAGATCGTCGTTGGTGATAAGTTTATTGAACTGATCTTTAAAGGAAAGCTCAAAAGCTGCCTTATTGATCCTTGCGGTCAGTGATTCTGACGATTCAGTTCCCCGGCCCTGCAATCTTTTTTCCAGTTCTTCAACAGAGGGTGGCTGTATGAATAAGCTTAATGAACTGCCGGGATATTGTTGTTGTACATGTATGGCACCTTTTACATCTATATCCAGTACTGGTATTTTATTTTGCTGCCATATCTTTTCCAGTTCCGATTTTAAAGTGCCATAATATTTCCCTTCGTACACCATTTCCCATTCTACAAATTCTTCGTTGTGAATTTTATCTTTAAAAGCATCCATACTCATAAAATGATAATCAACACCGTCCTGTTCAGTACCTCTTGGTTTACGGGTTGTAGCAGATACAGAAAATGCAAGCTGCGGAAAACATTTCATCAGGTACCTGGTAATGGATGTTTTGCCTGAACCCGATGGGGCAGTAATGATGATAAGTTTGTTGCTGTTGTCCATGTGCAAAGAAACTATTTAATTTGGTTTAAAGTGCAAGACCAGGCTGCTGTTTTGTGCGTTACTGCTTAATACCAACTCTTCTTCTGTTAGGGATTTAATGATGTACCTGTTGATATTACTTTTTGAATCTGGTGTGCAGATCATTATCTTATCATCTTCAATTAATTCGTACCTGCCCTGTGTTGTTATAATGCTGTTTATAGCGCACTCGTACCGCATGTTTTTTTTAAAGGTCCAGTTAAGAGATATCAATATAGCCTGTAGCTGTTCAGCTTCTGCAGAATCTTTAGCTGTTAGTAATTTTGTGTCGGGAGGTATAATATTTTCTACCTGCACACAATCCCATTTTTTTGTAAGTAACAGCACCGTTTTATTACGGCAGGAGTTGAAGCTTATCAGGATAATAAAAAACAGCAGGGATATTGGTATTTTCATAGCTGCAATTTAGTTCAGCCTTTTTATATCGGCACCTAAATTCCTTAGTCGTTCATCAATATTCTGATACCCTCTGTCTATCTGCTCTATATTCTGGATAGTACTTTTTCCTTGTGCACTCAATGCTGCAATAAGTAATGCCACACCTGCACGTATATCAGGACTGCTCATGGTTATACCACGGAGTTGCTGTTTTCTTTCTAAACCAATTACAACGGCACGGTGAGGGTCACAAAGAATGATCTGTGCACCCATATCGATCAGTTTATCTACAAAGAACAAACGGCTTTCAAACATTTTTTGATGAATGAGTACACTCCCTTTTGCCTGTATCGCTGTTACTAAAACAATACTTAATAGATCAGGTGTAAAGCCGGGCCAGGGGTGATCATAAACAGTTAATACACCACCATCCATATATTTTTGTACTTCGTAAGATTCCTGTGCCGGTATATGAATATCATCGCCATTGAAATTTAAATGAATGCCCAGTTGTTGAAACCTTTCAGGAATAACGCCCAAATGTTCAATGCCTGCATTTTTTATGGTGATGTCACTTTGTGTCATAGCTGCCAGTCCGATAAAAGATCCAACTTCAATCATATCTGGCAGCATCCTGTGCTCTGTACCACTTAAAATTGTTACCCCGATAATGGTTAACATGTTACTGCCAATGCCACTGATCTTTGCACCCATACGGTTAAGCATTTTGCAAAGCTGTTGTATATAAGGCTCGCAGGCTGCATTGTAAATAGTTGTTGTACCACTGGCCATAGATGCTGCCATTAAAATATTGGCTGTACCCGTTACACTGGGCTCATCCAGTAAAATATTAGCTCCTTTAAGATTGGCTGATTCCAGGTGAAAAAATCCATCATCACTGCTATAATAGAATTTTGCTCCCAGTTTTTCAAAACCCATGATATGGGTATCAAGTCTTCTCCTGCCAATTTTATCACCACCCGGTTTAGGTATATATGCTTTTTTAAAACGTGCAAGTAGAGGGCCCGCAAGCATTACTGAGCCACGCAGCTTGCCGCTTTTTTTATGGTAGTCTTCGCTGTGCAGGTAATCAATATCAACATCATCTGCCTGGAATACGCAGATATCACGGCTTTGCCTGTCGATCTTTACTTTCATTTCTCCAAGCAAGTCGATCAGCAGATTTACATCAATGATATCAGGGATATTGCTGATGGTAATTTTTTCGGCACTTAATAAAACTGCTGAAATGATCTGCAGGGCTTCATTCTTGGCGCCCTGTGGTGTTATCTCCCCCGAAAGTTTTTTTCCTCCTCTTACTTCAAATGATTGCATACTTTTTTTATTACACTTATTACACTTATTACACTTATTACCCCCATCAAAAATAAAAAAACCTGACTTTTAACATCAGGTGTTTAATTGGTGTAATTCGTTTTAATTCGTGTAACTTATTAATACCTCTTCTTAAAATTACGGTTGTTGTTGTTCCTGTTTTCGCCACCGTTTCCACCCCCCCGGTTGTCCCTGTTTCCTCCGTTTCCACCCCTGTTATCTCTTCCACCAGTACTGCGGTTATCTCTTCCGCCACCGGTATTACTGCGGCCGCCAAAATTTTTACGATAGTTGTTGCCCGCCGTACTGCGTTTTCCGTAATCGTCCCTGTCGTCACGTGTATCAACCCTATGTTTAACAAACGGACGGTTATTAAATTCCAATTCCCCGTTCGTCATGTTTGATAATTCAGTTTGAATATTATCATCATGTACAAGTTCCTTATGCCAGTTGCTGTAAGTAAGCTTCATATAATAAGCCACGGCATTGGCAAAGCCTTGTTTCTTTTCAGGATTCTCCTCTTTCAGTGCCTTATCAATAACTACTTCAATATTTTTTCCCAAGTGATTAAAACGGGGGTATCTTTTAGGATAACGCAAACGCTCAGGCTTGGCTTTTAAAGTTTCACGTGTTGGGATAGGATAGGGGCTTTCTACATCAAGCGTAAAATCGCTGATGAGGAAAAGATGATCCCATAATTTATGTCGGAAGTCCTCTACATTTTTTAAATGAGGATTTAAAAAGCCCATCAGCTCAATTACGGCATACGCATTTCGTTGTCTTTCCTCTTTGTCTTCAATAGTTAACAGGTATTCAACCATTTTCTGAATATGTCTGCCATATTCTCTCATGATCAGAAAATTCCTGGTAGTATTGTACTCCATGTTCTCTGTGTTTAGCATAATACAAATGTAAGCTAAACCTGCTCATTTTTCAAGCTGAAGAACAAAACAGGCCTGTTTATAGCGATTTTTATTATAAATATTTCTGACTGCACCAGTTATATGCAACTAAAATGCCTACGGTATCTGCAGCCAGATCAAAAATATCAAAACTGCGTTCGGGTATAAAATATTTTTGAATAAGTTCAGTAGTTAAACCCCATACAAAAGCAGCGATGGCAATTTTAATTGCAGTATGCTTTTTTACCTGCCAGGATAGCGATAATCGGGTAACTGGGTAAATAAACAAAAAAGTCAATATTGCAAAGAGTCCTCCATGCACCCATTTATCAAAATAAATGTCATTAAGCCAGGTTTCAACAGTTGGTATTTTTGAACCCGGCAAACAGATTAAAATAAGGATAAGAAAAAACCAGGCAATGCCTGGAATAAATTTTTTAAAACTTGAGCCTGTAAAGGGTGCTGGCTGGTTATTCATTTCTGGTTTATTACTACGCTACAGATGCAGTATAAGCCTCTACAGACATCAGTTTTTCTATATCATCAGGGTTGGTAACAGTCATTTTTACCATCCATCCATCACCATAAGGATCGCTGTTAACCAGTTCTGGCTGCCCATCAAGCAAAGGATTTATTTCTGTGATGGTGCCGGCAACGGGTAGAAAAAGATCGCTTACTGTTTTAACAGCTTCTACGGTACCAAAAACGTCTTCGGCGCTAAGCGCTTTGCCCTTTGCATTAATATCTATGTAAACGATATCGCCAAGCTCACGTTGTGCAAAATCGGTAATACCAATGGTGGCAATTGTGCCTTCTACTAATACCCACTCATGGTCTTTAGTGTAGCGCAAATTTTCAGGAAAATTCATTTTAAATTAATTTGATGTTAACTGAATTGGGTGCAAAATAAGGTTTTATCCCGATAGCTATGGGGCGTCAAACTATTTTATCACTTCAATATACATGCGTACATTTCCCCAAGGGCGGTCATTGCCATCTTTGCTTACAGACGCAATTTTATCTATCACTTCAAAACCGCTTTCCACTTCTCCAAATACGGTATACTCCATATCCAATTGCGGTGTACCGCCCAGGGTTTTGTACATATTTCTTTGTGCAGCGGAATATTTTCTACCCTTCATCATTTCCATATTATTCAACTCGGCATCAGCATATTTTTTACCCTGTACAATATAAAACTGGCATCCACTGCTGGCTTTAGCCGGGTTTCCCGTCCGGGCTGCTGCCAATGCGCCTTTTTTATGAATTAAACTTGTATCAAACTCTGCCGGAATGGTATAACCAATATCGCCATTGCCAAGCATTTGGCCCGGCTGGGCATATTTACTTTGGGGATCGCCACCCTGTATCATAAAAGTTTGTATTATCCTGTGAAAGATAAGGCTGTCGAAAAATTTATCATTGGCTAATTTGATAAAATTATCACGGTGCAAAGGAGTTTTATCATACAGGCGGATAACCATAACACCAGAGTCGGTAGTTACTTTTATTCTTACGCCCGGTATCCGTATTTGTTTAGGAGGCTTGGCGACAGGTTTTACTGTTTTTTTTATTGCAGTTTTTTTAACTGCGGTCTTTTGGGTAGCTGTTTTTTTTACAGTTGGTTTTTTAACCTGTGCATTAACTGTTGTTGCTAAAAAACATACTAAGGCAAGTGTAATTAAAGTTTTCATTTGTTGCATAAAATAATTAGTCAATAAATTTTTGGTTTTGAAAATATAACAAAATGTGGTCTTTCAAAAAATTTTCCTGCTCCATTAAAATAAATCCGGGCAGAGGTTTCAGTTGTTTAAAATGCGGCCAGCCTTCTTCGTCATTGCCCTCCAGCACATAATAGCCGCTCAGCGAAAGTACGGAGCAAACAGCAATGTGCATCAAATCCTGCTTTTCTTCCTTGCTAAAATCCTGCTTGCCACTGCCTAGTTCCTGTATACCTATCAAAAAAAGAATGCCATCCATATCAGGCTTAATACCGAAACGTTCCTTTAGTTTGATGCGTAATTTAAGCCAGCGTACCTGTAAATCTTCTGTTAGGTGTTGCATGCTGCAAATATAAGGTGTCTGGCCACTACATGGATTTCTGAAGTACCTGGCCCATGAGTGTTTTTAAGTTTCTTTCACATTTAGTGTCTTCATAGTGGCCTGACACCTAAGTTGAGGCTGTAGCTTGCAGCTCACTTCACTATCTTTGCCAAAACTTTTTAGAATACATGTTACAGATCAGTTATATTAGGCAGCATACGGCATCGGTTAAAGAAAAATTAGCAATAAAAAATTACAGTGATATTTTTCTGGTGGATAAATTACTGGAAACAGACGAGCAGGTGCGTAAATTAAAAACCGAGTCTGAAGCATTGCAGGCCAATATTAATGCAGCCAGTAAAGCAATTGGTATGTTAATGGGCAAGGGGGAAAAAGAAGCTGCAGAAAATAAAAAACAGGAAGTAAGTCAGCATAAGTCAAACTTGCAAAACCTTACACAACAACTGGCAGAAGCAGAAAAAACATTGCATGATGAATTGATCCTGTTACCTAACCTTCCTCATCAATCTGTGCCAAAAGGTAAAACACCCGAAGAAAATGAAGTGATTAGAGAAGGGGGAAAGAAACCGGTATTGGCAGCAACAGCAGTACCCCATTGGGATATTATAAAAACATACGACCTGGTTGATTTTGAAACTGGCGCTAAAATTACCGGCAGCGGGTTTCCTTTATTTAAAGGCAAAGGAGCAAAACTGCAGCGGGCTTTAATTCAGTATTTTTTAGATTATAATATTGCAGCAGGTTACACAGAATATTTACCGCCGTTAATGGTAAATGAAGCATCAGCATACGGTACAGGGCAGTTGCCCGATAAGGAAGGGCAGATGTATCATATAACTGAGGATGGATTTTATTTGATACCTACAGCCGAAGTGCCTTTAACTAATATTTACCGGGATGAGATATTAAAGGAGCAGGACATGCCCATAAAAATGACCGGGCACACTCCATGTTTCCGAAGAGAAGCAGGAAGCTTTGGTGCGGATGTGAGAGGATTGAACAGGGTGCATCAATTTGATAAAGTTGAGATAGTACAGATTGTTCATCCAGATAAAAGTTATGAAGTACTCGAAGACATGGTAAGCCATGTTGAAAAATTATTACAGGCCTTGGAGTTACCTTACCGAATTTTAAGACTGTGTGGCGGTGATATGGGTTTTGCATCTGCCCTCACTTACGATTTTGAAGTATATAGTGCAGCACAGCAAAAATGGCTGGAGGTAAGCTCTGTAAGTAATTTTGAAAGTTTTCAAACCAACCGTTTAAAATTGCGGTTCAGGGATGGAGATAATAAAACGCAATTGGCACATACACTCAATGGGTCTTCACTGGCATTGCCAAGGATAATGGCCTGCCTGCTGGAGAATAATCAAACTGAAAATGAGATAGATTTACCTGCTGTACTGCATAGCTATTTTGGCAATGCAAAAATTACCAATTAATAAGAGGTCAAACTTTACCAGTTTAGTTTGAAAAGTTGTCAGGTTGAGCCTGTCGAAACCGGGGCTATATAAAGTTAACCTGTCTTCGACAGACTCAGACTGACAGTAAAGTTATTAGGGATGAGTTCAAACTGACACATTACTGTTATTTTTCTCCAACCCCTTTTTCTTTCATCAATGCATAAATAGCTTTTACATCCACCGGCGACTGAGGCGTGAGATTTTCTGATCCTGTTGCTGTAATTACAATGGTATCCTCAAGCCTGATATGTATCTTTTTCTCTTTGTCTTCAAGTATGGGTTCAACATTAAAAACAACACCCTCAACAAAAGGAACATCATAACTTCCTACATCATGAACGGCCATACCTACAAAATGGCCAACATATCCAAACCAGTATTTTCCCAGTCCATTTTTTTTGTACACAGCCTCGCCAACCTTTTGAAGGTCTTTGTATGTTACTCCCGGCTTCATCGCCTTTATTATTTCATCACGGGCTTCTCTTACACAATTGTAAAACGTAAGTTGCTCAGTACTGAATTCGCCCTGCACAGGCCATGTCCTGGTAATATCTGTTACATAATAATTTACTTCGGGAGCATAATCAATTAACAATACTGTTCCGGCTTCCAACAGGTGATTGTTGGCATTATAATGCCATATAAGTCCTCTTTCTCCTGATGCTGCAATGGCATAATAAGCCGGCCCGGCAGTACCCATATCTCCATAAATAAAATCGCAGGCAGCTACTGTTTGATATTCATAAATTCCGGGCCTTGTTACTTTAATGGCTTCGTTAATACCCAGGCAACCGATACGTCCGCATTCCCGTAACACAGCAATTTCTTTTTTATCTTTTACCCAGCGCATGGCATCCAGTATGGATGTTATGTCTTTAACAACAGTGGCCGGGAAACGCTCTTTTATTTTATTAATGAAAGTAAGTTCTTTTGAAATACGCCCATCCCATGGATTATTGATCCTGGCTGCCCTTGTCATCATACACCTGTCACGGCTCATTTCTGTAGTTTCCTGCGGCGACTGCTGCAAATAAAATGGCTGGCCGGTTTCTGAATAATAATGTAAATAATTAGTGAGGGCTGTTTTGGAAATTACATTGGAGAATTTGTATTCTGCTGCAGCTTCTTTCCCGGGCTTTATGAAAGCTTCTGTTTTTATATCATTCGGAATTTTGTCCGGTACTAATAATATTGATTCTTTGCTTTTGCCATTAATGATCAAAACTGCATCGGGTATCTCTACACCGGTAAGGTAATAAAAATTATTGTCCTGCCTGAATTTAACATAGGCTTCGGGGAGCTCAGCTGCCTGTAAAACCAGGATGCCATCGCCTATTTGTGCCATTACTTTATTGCGTCTTGCAGCAAAATCATCTGCTGTAAAATATTTCCACATGGTTTGTGATATGGCCGTTTCTGTTAACAGTAATAATGCAAAGCAACAAAGCAGTTTAATTTTTCTCATGCAAAAAGTATTTTGTGTTAGTTAAGCAGGCTTAAATATAAATGTAAAAAACAACAGTATATTGTTTTATGGAATGTAAAGGATGAACGGAAACTTTATTCTTCAGTTTGTAATGCTTTTATCTTTTTATTCATTACATAAAACCATAGGGGCGGAACGAGTGCCAATATCATACTGCCCGGATAGCCGGTGGGCAATTGCGGTGCATCTTCATGATGCTGCAATACCTGGTACTTCCTGCTGGCAAGGTAATGGTGGTCGCTATGGCGGCTCAATTCAAATAACATGAGCCTTCCTAAAATATGATTACTGTTCCAGCTATGCTGAGGCATGGCACGTTCATAATTTCCATCTGCTTTTTGTTTGCGTTGTAAGCCATAATGTTCAATATAATTTACGGTTTCAAGTAATAAAAAACCGATGGTTGCTGCGGCTAAAAAATAAAAGGTTATCAGCCAGCCAAACCAAAAAAATATCATTGCTATAAATGCAAGCTGAATAATTTGCGCCTGCAACATTTCGTTTTTCCAATGCAAGCCTGGTAATTTTTTTTTCTTCATTTCCTGGTTGGCGATCTTCCATGCTGATAAGTAAGAAAAAATGATCGTACGAAAATAAAAACTAAAAACAGGTTCATTTAACCTTGCGCTACTTGGGTCTTCGGGCGTAGCAACATTTTTATGATGACCCTTATTATGTTCAATAAAAAAATGCATATAAAGGGAAGTCAATAAAAGTGTTTTTGCAAAAAACTGTTCGTATCTATTTACCCTATGTCCAAGTTCATGCGCTACATTAATACCAAATGTGCCACACAATAAACCCATACTTAAAATGCGTCCCATAATCTCCCACCAAACAAGTTCATTCACTTTCATGGAGTTTAAAAAAACATACAATGCAAGAAACTGCAACACAACAATGATATACAACATGTAATCGTACAGCCTGTCTTTTTTTACAAGTTCTTCTTCTGCGGTATCAAGATTTTTTTTATCGGGTTTAAGAAATAATTCAGTCACGGGCATCAATGCCCATGCATAGAACATAGGTAGCCACGTAAGGAGACCCGTTCCCGTAAAAGAAAACCATGCTAACGCATAAACAACCAAAGGCGATAGGAATTTAAATGCATTTATCCGCATGCCACTAATGTACAAAACAAGCATGAGAAAATTCAATGCATTATGCCAAATTTGGCGTTATACCTGTTAGCCGGTAAGTACTTTGGTGTGGGAAAATTTTCCCTACAAGTAAGGTATTCATATAAGGGCATTCTTAATTTGGTATAATTATGGTATCAGTAAAGTAATGCTATAACTTTCAAGAAAACCCTATATAATAATACCCTAAATGGATAATAACATGGCTCAAAAATCAAAACCCATAAATGAAAAAGATGTTCAAAAATCCCCGGATGCCCATATAGATCAGGATTTTCCGGGCTTTCCGCATCTTCCCGCCGATAAAAAAAGCATTACTCCTCAAACTGAAACAGAAAAGAAACTGGCGGGTACCAATAAGAAAAGAACGAAAAAGGTATACGGAAATTGAGCATTTTTAGCACTAACTTGCTGTTAATAAGGGCAAAACATGCGGAAAATACTTTTACTGGCACAATTATTTCTTATTTGTAATACAACTAAAACTGAAGAGGGGTCCTTAACTGCTTATTTCAGTGAAAATCTAACCATACCGGGGTTTAAATGTCTTATAAAAGAATAATAAAAAGAGGAGGTAAAATATTACTGTACCTGTTATGCAGCGTATTTATATTGGTATGCCTTTTTTTATTGTTCATTAACATGCCCGCCGGAAGAAGAGTTGTAAAGAACAAGGTGCAATCTTACCTCGAAGAAAGATTTAAATCTAAAGTTATTATCGGCTCTATCGATTACAGTTTACCCAAATGGATCGAAATAAATAATGTGTATATAGAAGACAAGAATAAAGACACTTTATTGTATGGAGAGAAAATATTTGCAGATGTAAAAATGTTTGGTTTGCTATGGGGCAAAACCGATATTAATAAACTTGCGTTTAAAAATATTATGATCATTGTTAATCGTGGGGAACAGGATACCTCGTTTAACTTTCAGTTTGTGCTGGATGCCTTTGCCGGTAATAAACCTGCTGCAGAAGTTGATAAAGATACAGCAGCGATGGAATTAACTTTAGACAGGTTGGTGTTTGATGATGTTGGATTACGTTATCATGATAAAAAGCTTGGAACAGATTTTACTGCATACATAAAATTTCTTGACGCAACATTAAATACATTTCGCCCAGACAGAACAATTTTTGGTATAAATGATTTTACAGCCAACGGTGTAAATTTTGTCATGAACACTTACAAAGAAGCAGTAAAAGATACTGCTGTATTTACAGCAGTTAAAAAAGATAGCTCAGCATATGGCTTATTCATCACTGCAGGTAAATTTGATATCAGGGATGTACAGGTAACTGTGCAGAATAAAGTGAGCGGAATGTATTATGCCAATAATGTAACACACCTGGCGCTGAACAATGCTCGCTTTGACATGAAACGAACAATAGCCACGGCCGATACATTATTGTTAGACAGTTCATTCGTTAAGTTTACAAATCCTAAAATACGGTATAAAGCAAAGGATACTGTAACGGTAGAAGATGTTAAACCAGAATCCTGGGTTATACAGGCCAACCAGGTTTCTCTTTCCAATAATCAAGTTGTTTTTAATGATGAGAATTTTATTAGGGCAGGAGGCTTTGATCCAGCCCATTTTAATGTAACAAAGCTGCGTACTGATATTTCAGGCCTTACATTTTCTGCTGGCAGAACCCAGGCACTGGTAAAGCAACTTACTTTTAAAGATACCAGTGGCCTTGCTTTGGATACTACGCATGTTAATTTTCTGATGACAGATTCCATTATTTCGGCATCAGAGCTATATGTAAAAACACCACAATCACTTATTGAGAATTTTATAGAAATTAAATTCGACAGCCTTGCAGGAATTAATGCAAATCCACGTAACAGTCTCATCTCGGCCATAATTAAAAATTCTACCATTGCTTTTAATGACCTGTACCTGCTGATGCCGTCACTTAAAAGAACTTTTCCACCCTCCCAGTTTGCAAATAATAAAGTGTTCCTTAATACCGAATTGCGGGGTAACCTGGCGCAACTATATTTACCATACCTGCAGTTGATCGGTTTTTCTGGCAGCAGCTTAAGGGCACATGGAACTTTATATAATCTTACCGATGCCAATAAATTTTATTACGACCTGTATATTGATCAGGGCATCTTTAAAAAATCTGATCTTTTAAAATTTGTACCACCGCAAAACCAGGCATCACTGGCTAAGCTACCTAACATCATTACTGTTAGGGGCCGTATTACCGGTAACAGCAACAACCTGGTATCTGATATTGTAGCCAGTGGAAAGGGTATGATGGTGAGTGGTAAATTTTCGTTGAAAAATATTTCAAATCCTCAAAATTTAAAGTATGATTTTGCGATAAGGAACAGCAGTTTTGACAGGGACTTTATCATGGGCCTTATACCACCAGGCACATTGCCACCAGAAATAAGGCTACCTCAAAAGAATTATATAACAGGCACGTTAACGGGTACAGCCGATAACCTGGTTGCCAATCTTAAATTAAACGGCAGCTATGGGCTGGTTACTGTAAAAGGGTTTTTAAAGAATATGGACAATGCCGAAACAGCAAATTACGATCTGTTCATTACAACCACCAGTTATGATATAGGTAAACTTATAAGCCAGGATAGTGTACTCGGAAAAGTAACAGGGTCATTTAAAGCTAAAGGAACCGGGTTCAATTATAAGACGATGAAGGCAGATATTATCGCTTCTATAAAACAACTGCAGTACAAAAAATATAATTATCAAAATGCAGAGATCTCTGCAAATTTCAATAGAGGTATAATTGACAGTAAAGGTTCTATAGATGATCCCAACCTAAAGTTGCAATACGACCTGGTAACTAATGTACAAAACCAGTATCCTGCAATAAAGGGTTTTATAAAAGTAGATACCGCAAGGCTGCAGCCACTGAACCTATATAGCGATACGTTGAATTTTTCGCTGTATGCCAATGTCGGTGTCAATAGCCTGCAGCCACGTAGCCTGGATATAAATACTATCATTGATTCAGTAAGATTGCAGTTAGGACAAAACTTTTACTTGCTGGATAGTATGTCATTGATAGCCACATCTGCCGGCGGAAGGGACAGCATTAATTTTTATGCGCCCTTTGCAAGTATCCGTGCCAACGGCGCTTTCGATTATGATAAGATAGATGATGCAGTTGTACAGTATATCAATCATTATTATAAAATAACCAAGCCTGTAACTGCAATAAATATTCCTGATCAGGAAGTAACTTTTGCAGGAGAAATACGAAACCACCCGATCGTAACAGGCGTTATACCAAACTTAAAGAACTACGAGAATATTAATTTTAAAGGAAGCTTTTCATCTGCTGCCAGGGACAGTGCTTTGAACCTTACTGTATCTCTGCCGCAGCTTACTTACGATAAATACAATGTAAGGAACGGAAATATAAATATTGCATCTAAAAATGAGCGCATTAATTACATCGTAGATTTTGACACGTTGCGTTTTGCAAACACTACATTTTATGGTACTACATTAAATGGCAGTGCGGCCAACGACAGCCTTTTAGTAAATGCAGTAACACAGGATAATAGCAATAGAGATTGGTTTGGAATGAAGGCATCTGTTTTTGTTAAGGATGATAATTATTCCTTCAGGTTACAGGATAGTTTGCTGCTTAATTACGAAAGATGGAATGTTGCAGGAGATAACTACATCAATTATTCAAAGCAGGGATTAATCATTCATAATTTTTCAATCACCAGTGATACTTCCAGAATCTTTATCAACAGCCGGCAGCAAACTCCAAACAGCCCTATTGATATTGCCATAGATAATTTTAATTTAAAGAACATCAGCTCTATACTTAACAAGGATACCGTATTTGTAGCAGGTATTATGGATGCTACCCTGGAAGTAAGCGATCTTAATAAAAAACTCCCCGCATTTACCGGTAACCTCACCATTGCTGACATGTTCATTATGCAGCAGCCAATAGGTACTGTTACTGCATCTGCCTCAAAGCAATCAGAAAACAATGTAACAGCAACAGTTGCCATACAAGGAAATGGAAATGACATCAGCGCAAGCGGAAATTATTATTTGAACAATGAACTGAATCAATTTGACGCAAGAGCCGACATAAAAAAACTGAACATAGCAACCCTGCAGGGATTCACCAGTGGCAATATTAGAAATGCTACCGGTAATATTTATGGAGATGTAGCGATCAATGGAAAATTCAGTGATCCCCGGTGGAAAGGCATTTTAAATTTTGATACAACCAAATTTACCATTGCACAACTAGGTACTACTTTCAGGATAGACAATCAAAAGATCATGCTTGATCATCCTGTAATAACATTTAATGATTTTACTGTAAGAGATACCCTTGATAATGAACTTAAAATAAATGGAGCTATTACTGCCAACCAGGCAAAAGGCTTTGATCTGAACCTGGGTATAAAAGCGAAGGACTTTGTTGTATTGAATGCGCCTAAAGCTATTAACAGCGAATTGTATGGATTTGCAGCCGCAGACATAGATGTAAAGGTTACCGGTAATACTGTTGTGCCAAACATAGAGGGCGATATTGCTGTAAAAGATAAAAGCAACATAACTATTGTCATCCCCGAAAGAAGTTATGGCAAAGATGAAGGCAGAACCATTGTACGTTTTATTGACCGGGATACTTTTGATATCAATCCTCCTGTTATAGCTTTTGTAGAGAAAGAAGAACCCCGTTCCAATTTTGCACAGTTCCTTAATTACAATCTCAATATTGAAATAAATAAAGAAGCAACTGTAAAAATAATAATCGATCCTGTTACCGGGGATGAAATAAAGGTACAGGGCGATGCGGTGCTTAATGCCGGGGTTGATCCTGCAGGAAATATTGTACTTGCGGGAGTGTACGAGCTTGATCAGGGCCATTATCTTTTTAATTACCAGTTTTTGCAGCGCAAGTTTACATTAGAAAGAGGCAGTACCATTTCATTTGCAGGAGAGCCTATGATGGCCAGGATGGATATTACCGCTACTTATATAGTTAATACATCCGCCAGGGATCTGTTGGATAATGAAGTGGGTAGTGTAAACCCACAGCTTGCCAATGCTTTCAATCAAAAAGTTCCATTCAGGGTAAAACTTTACATTACCGGAGCGCTTAGTCAGCCCACTATAAAATTTGATATACAAATGCCGGATGAAAACTTTGCCATTAGCAGTGAGTTGCGTACAACAATTGAAAATAAACTGTTGCAGATAAGAGGCGATGAATCGGCTACCAATAAACAGGTTTTCTCTTTATTGTTACTGGGCCGTTTTGTTGGTGAGCAAAGCAGCGACTTCTTTAAAGGAAATGGTGATGACTTCAGTGATCTTGCACGCCAGAGCGTAAGTCGTTTCTTATCTGGCGCACTAAATGAAATAGCCGGAAATCTTTTAAAGGGTGTAGATATCGATCTTAACCTGAATACTTATCGTGATTATAATGACGGTGGCAATGCACAACGCACTGATTTAAGCGTAGCGTTGAGTAAAACATTTCTTGATGACCGCTTAACAGTAAGTCTTGGAAAAAACTTTGGTGTGCAGGGTCAGGATGCTGCATCAAAGGCAAACAGCAATTTTATACCGGATATTACTATAGGGTATAAACTTACAAAGGATGGAAAATATTTATTAAAAGCATATCGTAAAAATCAATTTGAAGTGGTGCTTGATGGATACGTAGTGGAAACAGGGTTGGGATTTGTGGTTACACTGGACTATGATAAATTTAATGAGTTGTTCAGGCGTAAAAAATAAAAAACAGAATTGTAAATGAAGGGAGCACATTTTATAGCCTTATTATTATTACTGACGGCATCATCATGCAGCGTAAGGCGTTTTTTGCCACCCGGTGAAAGATTGTATAAAGGGGCAACAGTGAAAGTTGAGAAAAATCCTGAGGTAAAACAAACCAAGCGGTTTTTAACAAATCATCTAAAGCAGGCTGTAAGTCCAAGACGAAATAAATTTTTACTTGGTCAACCTTATAAAGTATGGTGGTGGTATGTTATAGGTGAGCCCGATCCCGACAAAACAGAAAGAGGGTTAAGGGCATTTTTAAGAAAAACATTAGGCGAAGCGCCTGTTCTGAGCAGCCGAATAAATGCCCCGGTAACTGCAGAGAACATGCAGGCTTTTATGGAGAACACCGGTTACTTTCATACCACCGTGCAGGGCGATACAGTTAACACCGGTTACTTTACATCAGCTGTTTATACGGCACAGGTACAGCCTCAGTACAGGATTAAAAGTATTACCTGGGTAAGTGATAGCTCGGCAGTTTTAAAACTTCTGGAGGAGCATCAGAAAACAGGTTCCATTTTAAAAGTGGGACAACCATATCGCCTCAGTGATATAAGTGCAGAAAGAGACCGGCTGGATCTTTTTCTAAAAACCATGGGTTACTACTATTTTAATC
This sequence comes from Chitinophagaceae bacterium, assembly GCA_043752205.1. Lineage (GTDB taxonomy): Bacteria > Bacteroidota > Bacteroidia > Chitinophagales > Chitinophagaceae > Ferruginibacter. The sequence continues at coordinate 48,980 of JAYUYX010000226.1, read as the reverse complement.
CTGATTACCTGATGGCTTATGCTGATAGTACTGTTGGGAACAGGCAGGTGGATATGTTCCTGAACATAAAGAAAACAACACCTGAAGCAGCAAAGCATCCATACCGTATTAATAAGATCGTTGTATTTCCAAATTACTCACTGGTATCGGAGCAGCTAGATACAACCATGGCAGGCGCTATAAAATATGATGGGCTTATCATAAAAGATTCTTTAAAAAAATTCAAGTCACAGCTTTTTGCACAAACCATAACGTATAGGCCCGGCATGCTTTATAACAGCAGGGCGCAAAATTCTACCCTTAACCGGTTTATAAATCTAGGTACTTTTAAATTTGTAAAAAACCGTTTTGAGGCTGTTAAAGATTCGGGCGACCTGCACAGAATGAATGTGTATTATTATCTTACCCCCGCAAAAAAGAAGTCACTCCAGGGAGAGCTATCTGTTTTTTCAAAGGAGAATAATTCGCTGGGTGCAGGCTTAAGTGTTAACTGGAAAAATAGAAATACATTCCGTGGAGCGGAACAGCTTTCTATAAAAGCATATACAGGTTTCGAGGTTTCAGTGGCAGACTCTCTACGTAAAAATAACAGCTTTCGCCTCGGTGCAGAAGCTACCCTGCGTATACCAAGGTATGCAGTGCCATTTATAAAGATCAAAGAAAATAATTTTTACCCGCCCGTTACCAATCTTATACTAGGTTATGAATTGTATCGGAAACAACTATTTTATACAAAGAACTTATTCCGTTTTCAATATGATTTTACCTGGAAAACAAGTGTGCGTAAAGAGTATACACTGGCACCCATTGCTTTAAGTTATTTGAATGCCAGCAATGTAACCGATACTTTTTATAAGCAGGCAATCGTTTCACCGGGTTTATTACTCAATGTTTATTCCGAGGCCATCCTGGGAAGTTATTTTTCTTTTACCTATAATAATGGACTGGGCAAACGAAGGGATAAACTTTACTTTAATGCCAGCATCGATCTTTCAGGAAACATTGCCGGATTAATAACAGGGGCGAAAAATTTCAGGGAGAAAACAATTTTCAATACACCGTTTGCCCAATATGTAAAAACAGATTTTGATGTGCACTACACCCGTTCCTTAACCAATAAATGGGATTGGGCAAGCAGGGTAATGGTGGGTATTGGGCTACCCTACGGTAACTCCAGGTTATTACCTTTTGCCAAGCAGTATATTATTGGCGGCTCAAGTTCAATAAGAGGTTTCAGGGTGCGTAATTTAGGTCCCGGTACTTATAAACCAACTGCTGAAGATCAGCGGTTTTTCCAGATCATAGGCGGAGATTATAAATTACTAGTAAGTTCGGAGCTAAGGATACCTGTTACAGGCAATATTAGTACTGCGGTTTTTGTAGATGCAGGAAATATCTGGACAAAAGATACACTATTGTTTGGCTCTGCCGGCCAGTTCAGCAATGAATGGATCAAAGAACTAGCCGTAGCTACAGGAATTGGCTTGCGCTTTGATGCTAAGGTTTTAATAATTAGAGCTGACCTTGGAATTCCGTTGCGTAAACCGTATTTACCTGATGGACAAAGATGGGTGTTTGACAAGATAAATTTTGGCAGCAGCAGCTGGAGAAGAGAAAACCTTATTTTAAACATTGCGCTTGGCTTGCCCTTTTAAAGCCGCAAATAAAAATAGCATTTGAAAAAGTACCTTAAGATAATTCTTGTTGTGGTAGTACTGGCAATAATTGGCGGCTGGATCTATTGGCAGCAGTATAAGAAGAGCATCATAAAAAGTGGTATTGAAGATGCAATAAGCAAAGGAACCGGCCAGTTATATTTTATTCATTATGACAGTTCATTTATTGATGAAGTAAATGGAAATGCATCTTTCTACAATGTGGCTTTGCAGTCAGATTCCCTGGAAAAGCAATTGCTTTTATACGATACCGCATCTGCGCCAACCGTTTATAATATACTAATTGATGAGGTAAGTATACGTGGTGCTAATATTCCTGGTTTGCTCAGCAATACTTCAGTGCAGGCAAAAACTATATATATCAAACACCCCGTTGTGTATATCATCAGCTCCGGCAAAAAAGAAAAGAAAATATTGAACAGTAAAGAAGACAGTCTCATGATCTATGAAAAACTGCTCGGTAAGTTCAAAAGCATCAATGCCGAGGAGATCATTATAGAGAATGGCAATTTATTCTTTTCAGACAAAACAGGAGCGCCACATACGGCCTTCAAAGATATTGGCATTCAACTAAAGAATTTCCGTATTGACAGTACAAAAGATTATGACAATATACTAAGCTATTTTATAAAAGGCATAGTTGCTAAAGTAAAAGAGGTTTATGTAAAGAGCGATCAAAACATAGCAACATTTACTGATGTAGAATACAACGCACCGGGAAAATTTCTTTACCTTAAGAAATTTCAACAGAAAAATGAGAATAAAGAAGTGGTCTTTGATATTAATAATACCTCAATCAATAATATTTCTACCGATGCTTTTATCATGTACCAGCAGTTAAGGGCAGAATCGCTCACAAGCGATGGCGGGACACTTACTTTTTACCGCAAAAAAAAGATGAATACCGATACGGTTAATGACGAGATTGAAATTGACAACAATTATTTTAATGAAGCACTGTTGAACGCTGTATCTATTAAGAATACAAAGATCGTAGTTTATAGCAGGGAAAACCCTAAAGAAGATCCTTTTATACTTAATAATGTAAAATTCAATGCAAGTGATATTCAGAAATTAGATTCGGTAACCAATATAAAAAAACTTATCAGTAACAGTAAGTGGACATTATCTGCAGATGGCTTTTCTTTTTTCACAGAAAATAAGCGATACAAAATGAATGTGGGTCCATTTGATGTTAATAATGGCAATTCATCCATGCGTATAAAATATTTTACCATGGTACCCACAATGTCGGAAGCCGCTTTTTCACAGAGCCTTAGCAAGCAGGAAGACCTGTATAACCTGGAGCTAAGAAATATTGTATTAACGGGAATAGACACCAGGCTGTTGCTGACCCAGAAAAAATTACAGGCAGCTACGGCCACGCTTCAACCAATTTTTAAGGTTTACAGGGATAGGTTTGTTGCTCCCGATCTTTCCAGTAAAGTAGGTAAGTACCCACATCAATTATTGCAAAAAATAAAATTTCCTTTCAGTATAAAGCAGGTCTTTCTAAAAGACGGTATGGTTAGTTATAAAGAAAGAAGTGACCTGTCAAGAAAAACAGGAACAGTATTTTTTAAAAATATCCGTGGTACTATATCCAACGTTACTAATATGAAAGAGGTTATCAGTAAAAACAATACGCTTACGCTTGATGCAAATGCAAGCTTTATGGGTTTAACCCCAATGCATTCCGTGTGGAAACTTCCACTTAACAGTGCTAATGGGGCTTTTGAAGTATCCGGTGAAGCCGGTAGCTTTAACGGGCCCTCCCTAAATCCCATGATAGAAGCCCTGGGCATGGCCAGCATAAAGAGTGGGCGTGTAAATAAACTTACATTCAACATGAAGGGAACTGACAACAGTGCAACAGGGTCTGCAGTTTTTTTATATAACAATCTTAAAGTGGAGTTACTTAAAAAAGATTCTAATGATCTAAAAAAGAACAGCCTCATGAGCATACTCTCCAATGCGCTTATTAAAGATGCAAACCCACAAAAAGATGTGATACGTACAGGCGAGATCAATTGGCAGCGGGATAAAACAAAATCATTTTTTAACCTAGTTTGGAAGGGTGTTTTTTCAGGTATCAAAAAAACGGTGCAAAAACTGTGATAATATTTTTTTTGCTGAAATTAAGTAGCTATATGATTAAATGCTTTCCTTTTTTTATATTATTTTTTTGCTTTGTTCCTGCAGTTCTGAGAGAATCAAAAATGCAAAAAGTATTGAAAAGGGGATGTCTATAGAAACTGTTAAGGTTATAATGGGCGTTCCAGACGATTCTTTAAGCGGGTATTTCGATGAGAGTAAAATTATGTATTTATATGAGTTGGGTTCATTAGAGTCAAGCGATATAGAAATTTATTTTGACTCCCTTACTAAAGTTGTTACACATGTTATTTTACCTAAAGGAGAATAATAAAGTTATGTCGGTGTAGGTGAATATCGCTCGCCATCTAAATGGTTCTAGTTTTTTATTTTGCATATCTGTTGCAGTGCATTAAACCTTCCGGTATTATAAGAGTCACACAAAGGTTCCATTAATCAGTTAAAACCATTTTACTATTATGGCGGTTTCAAATCGTTTAAAAAATCAGCATTTACTTTGGCGCAGCGCTTTTGGCCCAATGGCCGAAAATGCTTCATCACTCGATGATCTTTCTCAAAAAAATCTGTGGGCACTTTTAGTAAAAACATCTGCCAAACCAGTGGAAAAGCTGCAGGTAACCAATAATCCGGTTGATGATTACAATATGAAAATGGACAGTGCAGCAGATATTCAAAAGGCAATGAGCAATGCAGAGTTGCGCAGAAAAATGCGGGAGAAATCCAGAGACGATTTGAAGACAATGAACATTCGCTGGCTGGATACTATGATCAACAGCGAGGCACAATTAAGGGAAAAAATGAGCCTGTTCTGGCATGGGCATTTTGCCTGTCGTATACAAAATAGTTTTTTTCAGCAGGAGCTTTTACATATCATCCGCACCAATGCATTGGGGAGTTTTGCTAATATGCTTAAGGCAGTGAGTAAATCACCGGCCATGCTACAGTTTTTAAATAACCAGCAGAACAGGAAATCGCATCCCAACGAAAATTTTGCCCGTGAGGTGATGGAGCTTTTTACAATGGGCAGGGGAAATTACACTGAGAATGATGTTAAAGAAGCAGCAAGATCCTTTACTGGATGGGGTTTTAATGCCCAGGGGGAATTTGTTTTCAGGAAGAACCAGCATGACAATGGCAGCAAAACCTTTTTGGGTAAAACAGGAAACTATGATGGCGACGATATTCTGAACATACTTTTGGAGAATAAGCAAACAGCTGATTATATCAGCAAAAAAATATTCCGCTACTTTGTAAATGAAAATGTAAACCCTCAGCATCAGCAATCCTTAAGTACAGGTTTCTACAACACTAACTATGATATTGCAAAATTGCTGGAAGCAATATATACCAGCGCCTGGTTTTATGAAGAAAAGAATATCGGCACTAAAATAAAATCACCGGTTGAATTACTGGCGGGTATCAGGAGGTTATTACCCATGCAGATGGAAAATGACCAATCGCAGTTATTATTTCAGCGGGCATTGGGACAGGTATTATTTTATCCACCTAACGTAGCCGGTTGGGCTGGTGGTAAAAGCTGGATAGACAGCAGTTCCTTAATGTTGCGGCTACGTATTCCGCAGATATTCTCTGCAAATGATGCAGTTGATATTATGCCTAAGGCTGATGATGATGTGATGATGGGGCAAATGCTGGAGACTGCAAAAAAAATGAAGGAAACATTGAAAGGCGGTACTGCATATATTCAGTGGGAAACAGTTAATAAAATATTTGAAAACATACCCCGGGAAAAATTATTGGAAAATATTACTGATACTGTATTACAAACCAGCAGCCAGGTAAGTAATTTGGTGCTGGATAAATATGTAAATACAACGGGCAGGGAAAACTTTATTAAGAGTGCTGTCGTAAATCTGATGGCTACACCAGAATATCAATTATGTTAATCCGGCTGTTAGTTATTACTTGTTAGCCTTTAGCTAACAGTCAATAGCTAAAGGCTAAAAGCTTTTAAAGATGCTTATTAAACGCAAAGAATTTTTACAGGTTGGTTCATTAGCTACGGCTTCTTTTATGTTGCCTAAGTTTTTAAAGGCTTTTGAAAAACCAATGATGGTGCCGCCTGGCAATAAAGTGGTTGTTGTTATCCAGTTCAGTGGAGGTAATGATGGATTAAATACCGTTATACCGGTGCGTAATGATATTTATTACCGGGAAAGACCAAAGCTAGGTATAGCAAAGGATAAAGCATTACTGTTAACGGATGAAACAGGCCTAAATCCTGCATTAGAGGCCTTTAAAGGTTTGTATGATGATGGCAGCCTTGCTATCATGAACAGTGTTGGTTATCCCAATCCCGACCGTTCTCATTTCAGGAGTATGGATATATGGCATAGCGCCAGCGAAAGTAATGAGTATGTAAATACGGGCTGGCTTGGCCGCTATTTAGATGCACAGTGCAAAGGTTGTGATAAACCTACCCAGGCTATGGAACTGGATGATGTGCTTAGCCTTGCGTTGAAAGGAGACGAAAATAAAGGGCTTGCTTTTAAAGATCCTAAAAAACTTTTTAACAGCAGCAATGGCCGGTTTTTAAAAGATGTAAATGCTGATCACAAAACGGGCGAAGAAACTGTTGATTATTTATACAAGACCATGAGCGCAACACTCAGCAGTGCAGATTATATTTACCAACAAAGCAAGGTGTATCCTACATCACAAACCTATCCAAATACAGCGCTTGGTAAAGATCTGAAAACAATTGCATCATTAATATTTTCTGATATTAATACAAAAGTATATTATGTATCGCTGGGCAGTTTTGATACGCATGTTAACCAGGATAACCAGCAAAAAAGATTGTTTACCGAACTGAATGATGCAGTAAAAGCATTTACAACCGATCTCAAAAACAATAACCGCTTTGATGATGTACTGATGATGACCTTTAGTGAATTTGGCCGTCGGGTTACGCAGAACGCCAGTAATGGTACGGACCATGGTACGGCTAATAATATGTTCTTTATCAGCGGCGGCTTAAAACAAAAAGGTGTTTTAAATGCTATGCCCGACCTGGCTGATCTTAATGAAGGCGACCTAAAGCATAAGGTTGATTTTAAAAATGTGTATGCAACTGTTTTAAATAAATGGCTAAAGGCTGATGACAAAATGATTTTAGGGAATAAATTTTCGCATTTGAATTTTATATAAAGAAAAACCCGGAATCGATCCGGGTTTTTTATAGAGTTGTATCTAACTCACTCCTTTTTCTTTCATGATTCTGTTAAGCCATTTCAGCATGGCAAAAATAATGAACGTAGCAAACATCAGTAATGCAAAATTCACCCAAAAGAAATAGGCTTTTTGTTCGTACCCATCCCACATAGTTGCTAATATGCCTGATAATTTATTGCCAATAGAAGTAGCTAAAAACCATCCACCCATCATCAATGATGTTAAGCGTACTGGGCTCAGTTTGGACACAAGAGACAGTCCCATCGGACTTAATAATAATTCTCCAATAGTTATCACCCCGTAAGTTCCCAGTAACCACCACACACTGGCTTTTTCAGCACCATTATTTGAAACAGATACAGCTGCAACCATTACCAGTACAGATAAAGCAGAGATGAATAAACCGAATGCAATTTTTGTAGCAGTGGTCGGTTCTTTATTTTTTCGTCGCAAAAATGAAAAGAAAGCCAGCACAAGGGGAGTTAATAAAATTACCCAGCCCGGGTTAAAGGATTGGCTCAGGGGCGTGGACCACAATGTGGCTTTACCTCCATCCGCAGGAAGTTTTTCGGGGGCAACATTCTTAAAGTAAACTGGATAATTATATTCTTTAATTACATCGCCATTTTCATTTTTTTGGATCCGGAACAGGCCATCATATAAGTTGACGGTATCTTTTTTATAGGTCAGGTCTTCTCCCTGTTTCAATCCTTTAAAAACATCAGCAGTGGTGCCGCTAACTTCCCTGTTCGTATAATTATCTGCCCAGATGGTTAAAGCAGTTCCATTTTGTTTGAACACGGCCCAGAACAAAACTACCGATGCAAATATGGCTAACAAAGCACCGATAGGCCTTTTTTCAGATGCCTCTGCTTTAAAATAAAGTGATGCATAAAAATAGATAACCGGAATGCAGGCAAAAATGAATGCATCTGTAGAATCAGAACCGAAAATTGAACTATCAGGATTTGTTTTTGCATCAAATGTGCCTTTTATTAACCAACCTACTATGCCGGCAATAATGCATGGAACAAAAATAGTGAGTACGATCTTCGCAAAAGGCATGTCTTCTTTGTTCATTGGTTTTCTTATATCGCCCGATGCATAATGCCTTGTACCCATTATAAAAATGATAACACCAAGGAACATACCGATACCAGCAGCAACAAATGCATATTTCCAACCCCACACAATGATAATAGCTGCACTGAAAAAGTTGCAGATAAATGCCCCGATATTGATGCCCATGTAAAAGATATTATAACCTTCATCTTTTCTTTTTATAAACTGCGGGCTGTTGTATAAATTACCCAGGAGGGTAGAGATATTGGGTTTAAAAAATCCATTGCCAAAAATTACCAATGCCATAGATAAGTATAGCGTAGGTAAACTGTGTACCGCCATCAGGCAATAACCTGCACCCATCATTAAACCCCCTGCAATGATCGATCGGCGGTAGCCAAAATACCTGTCGGCCAGCAGGCCGCCGATAAATGGAGTAAGGAACACCAATGCAATGAAAGTTCCATAAAGATCAGAGGCTTCGCTATTGGTCATGGCAAAACCATGCTCCACGTTTTTCAGGTATAATAAAAATATACCAATCATCAGGTAGTAGCCAAATCGTTCCCACATTTCTGAGAAAAATAAATAAGGCAGTGCCCTGGGATGCTTGCGGTTTGAAGTTTCGTCTGCGATGTGATTTGCTGTTTCGGCCATGCTTGCAAGTTTTAGACAGGTAAGATAAAATAAAAAGGCGACCTACAGGCCGCCTTTTGTAAAAAATATTAAGTTGAAATTACCTTACCCCATGCATCATCTTTTTTAATTTAGGTGTAAGCATAAATAATAGCAACGAAGCAATGCCGCATAACACAACAAACACCATAAAGAATTCAAAGAGATTATGAATAGTGAACCCGGCAAAAGTGGGATTGCTGGTCATGATCTTATTGTCGGTTAGCAATTTTAACTGGTCTGCAGTAGGAGTAATTGTTTTATCAAGAACAGCCTGCAGGTCAATGCCCAATTCTTTTGCCTTGGTAAATTTATCGCCGGTTGCAGGCATAATGGAGCCCAGTGTACCGGCCAGTGCATATCCCGAAGCATTTGATAAAAAGAAAACGCCATATAGTAATGAAGAGAATCTTTTCGGCGAAAGCTTACCTACCAGTGAAAGGCCAATGGGCGATAAACAAAGCTCACCAAAAGTTTGTATCAGGTAAAGCAGTATCAGCCAATGAATGGCCAATAAACCGGTATTACCGAGGCCCTTAACATTATGGGCAATGATAAAATAACTTAAGGCTATTAAAGCCAGCCCGATTGCTTGCTTAAATGGCGAAATGGGCTCTTTGCCTTTAGCTCTTAATCTATCCCATAAGATGCTGAAGGGTATGGCAAAAGCAACCACAAAAATTCCGTTAAAGATTTGTACCATAGATGGAGGCATCAGCCAGCCAAAGAAGTTCCTGTCGGTTTGATTATTGGCAATAAAGGTTAAAGATGAACCAGCCTGTTCAAACGCCGCCCAAAAGAAAATGATAAAGAATGATACAATATATATTACCAGTATCCTGTCTCTTTCAATTTTGGTAAGCGAGCTGTCTGATAATATTAAGCCAGCAAGCGAAATACCGCTGGAATAAATAATTGAATAAATAACGTTCTGGTCAAATACAAAATAAAATAATAAGCCTAAGCCGATAAACCCAGCAACCGCACCTCCTAATGCCATTGAAGAAAAAACTGCTTTCTGTGCTTCACCTTCTTCATAATCTCCCGACACATTTTTAGAAGGCAATCCACCAATGGGCCTGCCTTCAGGCGTTCTCACATATTTATCTTTCAATAAAAAGAAAGTGGCTGTACCTATCAGCATGGCAATTGCAGCAGCCAGGTAACCCCACTTAAAAGCATAGATGTCTCTTACCCCATTTGCATCAACCACATCGCCAATTAAAGGACAGATCAACTGGCCTAAAAATGCGCCAAGGTTAATACCCATATAAAAAATGGTGAAAGCAGTATCCAGTTTATTCCTTTCGGCTTTAGGGTATAAATTACTCACCATACTGGAAATATTAGGTTTAAAAAACCCATTTCCCAGAATGATTATTCCTAACGCCACATACAATAATGTCCTGGCGAGTTCAAGGTCTGAACTGAAGATCGATGCGCTGAAAAACAATAACATTTGCCCGGTAGCCATCAACAAACCACCCAGCATGATACATAGCCTGTTTCCTAAAAAACGATCGGCGATAAAACCGCCGAGCATGGGTGTTAAATAACATAAGCCAAGAAATCCACCATAAATAATGGAAGATTGTTCTTCACTCATCATTAAAGCATTAACGATAAATAACGTTAATATGGTACGCATACCATAAAAGTTAAACCGCTCCCACATTTCGGTTCCAAAAAGAACCCATAGGCCTTTGGGATGTCTTTGTTTTACTGCTTGTTCACTCATGTTTAATTGGTTTTACTGCTTGAAAAGAGTTGGTTAAGTTACTCAAAATAGTAAAATTCTCTTTAGCATTATCAAAATATGACTATCTATTTTAAGAAATACGTTACAAAAAAAGAGTATGTTGTAGCCATTTATAAAATATATATTGAAATAACCCGTTAGAATTTTAAATTCGCAAACCATTAGTTCAGGCATCTTTAACCCTCATTAATAAATGAATATACTTTTAATTGGCTCCGGCGGACGGGAGCACACGCTGGCGTGGAAGCTTAAGCAAAGCCCCTTATGCAAGCATTTATTTATAGCACCCGGTAATGCAGGCACTGCTTCATGCGGCATCAACCTGCCTGTTGGCATTTCAGATTTTGAAAAACTTGCGGATGCCTGCGTAGCAAATAACATTGATATAATTTTAGTTGGTCCCGAAGAACCCCTGGTAAAAGGGATATATGATTTTTTTAAAAGTAAAAAAGGACTGGAGCACATAAAAGTTATCGGGCCTTCAAAAGAAGCAGCGCAACTGGAGGGCAGCAAAGCATTTGCAAAAGCATTTATGAAAAGGCACAACATACCTACAGCTGCCTATGGAGAATTTACAGAAGATAAATACCTGGAGGGGATCGAGTATATCAAATCACAATCATTACCTATTGTTTTAAAAGCCGATGGACTGGCAGCTGGTAAAGGCGTGTTGATCTGTCAGCATCACCTGGAAGCCGCCGCAGAATTTGAATTGATGCTCCTAAGATCAAAATTTGGCGAAGCGGGTAAGAAAGTAGTAATAGAGGAATTCTTAAAAGGAATTGAGCTGAGTGTTTTTGTATTGACTGATGGCGAAAATTATGTTTTACTTCCCGAAGCAAAAGATTACAAGCGGGTAGGGCAGGGAGATACAGGCCTGAATACCGGTGGGATGGGAGCGGTAAGTCCGCTGCCCTTTGTTACAGCAACGTTCTTACAAAAAGTAAAAGAAACGATCATTGAACCAACCATTGCAGGCCTTAAAAAAGATAAATTGGATTACAAAGGTTTTATCTTCCTGGGATTGATGAATGATAATGGAGATCCGAAAGTGATAGAATATAACTGTCGCCTGGGCGACCCGGAAACCGAAGTAGTGATACCAAGAATTAAGAACGACCTGGTGGAATTATTGATAGCGATGGCCGATCAAAAACTTCATGAGATCACCATTGAAACAGATACAAGGGCAGTAGCAACAGTTGTTGCTGTAAGCGGTGGTTACCCCGGTGATTATGAAAAAGGCCAGCCTATCAGCGGGTTATTAGATACTGTGCTGGAGGATACCATAATTTTTCATTCAGGAACAAAAAAAGCCGGGGATGAAATAGTTACAAATGGTGGCAGGGTTTTGGCTATAACATCGTTTGGCGAAAACATTACAGAAGCTGTTGAACAATCAAATTACATGTTGGAGCAATTGCATTTTGAAGGGATGTACCATCGCACAGATATTGGGTATGAATTTAAGAATATGTCTGTAAACGAGCTGTAATACCTAATGTTTTTGTATGTATTATTTTTGATCGTAAAATCCGTATTGAGTAATTTGTTAGCAAACCACCCTTATAACCAATCTTTACCGGCAGAACCTATGCAAAGGTTTCTGTAAAATATTGAAAAATAAAGGGTTTGCCGTTGTTATTTCAAATATTTTCCACCAACTTTGCTGCATTGATACAAATACATTTTCACACAAAATAATATGGGCCTTTTTAATTTTTTTACGCAGGAAATAGCAATTGATCTAGGTACGGCAAATACCCTTATCATCCATAACGATGAGATTGTAGTGAATGAACCTTCCATTGTTGCCTTAGATAGAAATAATCCGAAAAATATTTTAGCCGTGGGCAAAAAAGCATTGATGATGCATGAAAAGACCCACGAAAGCATACGGACAGTTCGTCCGCTGAAAGATGGTGTGATAGCGGATTTTAATGCTGCTGAGCTCATGATCAGGGAGATGATCAAACTTATCTATCCAAAAAAACCTTTGTTTGCACCAAGCTGGCGTATGATGATTTGTATTCCCAGCAGTATTACGGAGGTTGAAAAACGTGCAGTAAGAGATAGTGCTGAACAGGCCGGTGCTAAAGAAGTTTATTTAATTCATGAGCCTATGGCAGCTGCCCTGGGTATTGGTATAGATGTGGAAGAGCCCGTTGGTAATATGATCATTGATATCGGCGGCGGTACCACGGGTATCACTGTTATTGCATTGGCAGGTATTGTCTGCGATCAAAGTATCCGTATTGCCGGAGATGAATTTACAGCTGATATCATGGAAGCGCTTCGCCGCTACCATAGCCTGTTAATAGGAGAGCGTACTGCAGAGCAGATCAAGATACAGGTTGGAGCGGCCATGAAAGATCTGGATAATCCACCCGATGATATTCCCGTAAATGGAAGAGACCTGGTTACAGGTATTCCCAAACAGGTAATGGTTAGCTACCAGGAAGTAGCCGAAGCACTTGATAAAAGTATCTTTAAAATTGAAGAAGCTATACTTAAGGCATTGGAAACAACGCCACCAGAACTGGCATCAGATATTTACCGTAGGGGTTTATACATAACCGGTGGCGGTGCTTTGCTCAGGGGGCTTGATAAAAGATTGAATGCAAAAATAAAATTACCTGTTCATGTAGCTGATGATCCGCTGAAAAGTGTGGTAAGAGGTACAGGCATTGCATTAAAGCATTATGACAGATATCCTTTTGTAATGCGTTAGTTTCTTTGAGTAATTGGTAATTGGGGTTTCCCAATTCCTAATTCCTAAATCCCAATTCCAAATTCCCTTAACAGGTGCGTAATATCTTTCTTTTCATTCGTCGCTATTTTAATTTCATCCTGTTTCTGTTGTTACAGGGATTCAGTATCTATTTAATTGTTCACTACAGTAACTATCATAATGCTGTGTTCAGCAACACAGCTAACCAGGTTACGGGAAAAATAAATGAACGCTACAATAAGATTGAATATTATTTTCAACTTAAAAAAACTAATGACTCGCTGGTTACTGCCAACGAAAAACTGTATAATAAATTAAAAGCCAATTTTGAATTACCGGATACCAGCAGCCATTTCATCATTGATTCTATCAGGATAGATTCGATGGAAAGGTTTCGTAAGTATCATTATTATCCTGCCAAGGTGGTTTATAATTCGGTTACTGCACAAAATAATTTTATAGTGTTGGGCCGGGGTGCTTCTCAAAATATAAAAGAAGGAATGGGTATTATCGATCCAAACAGTGGCGTAGTAGGTATTGTAACAGAAGCCAGTGCCGACTATGCTGTGGTGATGAGCCTGTTGCATAAGGACAGCCACATTAGCGGTAAATTATTAAAAGGCGGCGAAACAGGCACACTTAACTGGGATGGTAAGACACCTAATATCATTTCCCTCAACGGAATTCCACGCAGTGCAAAAGTTGCTAAAGGTGATACTATCATTTCAAGTGGGTTTAGCACCAGTATACCCAAAGGTATGATGATAGGCATTGTGCAGGAAGTTAAAGCTGATAAGAGCACCAACAATTATTTATTAAAATTCAGATCGGCCGCTAATTTTTATAACCTGGAATATGTGTATGCTATAGACAATAAACAGGCGGCAAGTATAAAAGCGATCTTAGATACAGTTAAACAAAAAACGCAATAATGATTGGTTGCAATCTATGAGTACACTGGTTAAAAATATCATCCGCTTTGCATTGTTTATCCTGGTACAGGTTTTTGTGCTGGATAAAATCCATCTGCACCAGATGCTTACTCCTTATCTTTATTTTCTCTTCCTCATATGGCTGCCCTTTCGCATGGGCCGTACCCAACAAATGGTCATAGCTTTTGTACTCGGCTTTGCTATGGATAGTTTTCGTCACCACCCGGGGTTTCATACAGCTGCATGTGTTTTAATCGCCTATGTGCGCCCACTCCTAATTAATCTTTTAATACCGCAGGAAGGGGCAGATAACAACTACCTTGAACCTTCGTTTAAAAGCATGGGTGGTGTTGTGCCCTATATGGTTTTCATTGGAGTACTCTCCTTTGTGCATCATGGCTGGTTGTTTTTGCTGGAGGCCTGGCAATTTGGAAATGTCTGGTACTTTTTAGTAAAGACAGTATTGTCAACTATATTGAGCATGTTCTTAATAATTGTAACCGAATTATTATTTACCCGCCAGCAAAAATTTAGAACTAATACTGTTTAAAACAAATAGCCCCGGTAAGTATGAAACAAATCCAAAAATAAAAATCTAAAATCCACAATTAAAATTGTCTGTATTTAATCAATCAAGAAAAAATGTTATCATGCTGGTTTTTATCGGCATGTTTATCATCATCTTTTTACAATTGATAAACCTGCAACTATTTTCTTCCAGCTACAAAATAGATGCAGAGAACCAGGGGATATTCCGTAAAGTCATTTATCCCGACAGGGGAATAGTATATGACCGCAAAGGAAAGGTTATTTTACAGAACACCATTATTTACGACCTGATGGTTATCCCTGGTAAAATAAAGGGCACAGATACCGCAACCCTTTGCAGTATTTTAAATATTGATACTGCGGAGTTTCAAAAACGCATAGTCACTGCGATTATTAAAAATAAAAATTATCGGGCTTCCATTTTCGAATCGTTATTAAGTAACGAAAAAATGGCCAAGCTTAATGAGGTTATGTTTAAACTGGCACCGGGTTATTTTTTGCAGGAACGTTCTGTAAGAGATTATCCTTATGATGCCGGTGGCAATATTTTTGGTTATTTAGGAGAAGTTGATTCAAACATTTTAAAGAGCCCTAAATACACTGGGTATGTAATGGGCGATTATATCGGCCGTGCAGGATTGGAAAGAACTTATGAAAATGTATTGATGGGCCAGCGTGGTATTGAGTTTTGGAAAAGAGATAATAAGAACCGGCTTACAGACAGAATGGAAGATGGTAAATTTGATACTGCTGCCATTCCAGGAAAAAATATGTATACTTCAATTGATATTGACCTGCAGGCATTGGGAGAAAAACTCATGGAAAATAAATTAGGATCCATCGTTGCGGTTGATCCAAAAACCGGGGGCATACTGGCAATGGTAAGTAGTCCTACGTATAAACCAAAATTATTGACTGGTGCCGAAAGGAAAAAACATTATGCAGAACTATTATTAAGTCCTGCAAGGCCCTTATTTAACCGCTCTGTTAGTGCAACTTACTCACCCGGATCAACATTTAAAACATTACAGGCATTGATAGGCTTGCAGGAGAATGTAATAACACCAGATTTTACAGTGCATTGTACGGGTGCTTTTTATGGTTGTGGTTCCGGTAAACCCATGCGCTGTTTAGATTATGGAACCTTTGATCTGCGGAACGCCATCCGGATGAGCGACAATACTTATTTTGCTACTGTGATGCAGCGGGTAATAACAAACCCAAAATATCCCAGCCAGGATAGCAGCCTTGCGGTATGGGACAGGTATATGTATGCTTTTGGTTTGGGGCATAAATTAGGGATTGATGTTCCATCTGAAAAGGCAGGAAATATTCCAACACCCGCTCAATTTGATAAAGTGTATGGCAAAGGTTCTTGGAATTATTGCAACTTCCGTTCGGTTAGTATTGGGCAGGGAGAAGTTGATGTTACGCCAATACAGACCGCAAATGAAATGGCATATATCGCCAACAAAGGCTGGTATAAAATTCCTCACCTGATTGATTCAATTGAAGAGGGCGATAAGTTTGATATGTTATCAAAGTTTAAAGAAAAGCACCGGGCTGTAGACATACCCGATAGTATATTTGATATTGTACAGGCAGGGATGCAGGATGTGGTGGACAAAGGAACAGGTGCAGGCGCAAGGGTTGAGGGTATTGCTATTTGCGGTAAAACTGGAACGGTAGAAAATTATTACCGTGGGGTGAAGCAGCCCAATCACGCTTTCTTCTGCGGATTTGCACCTAGAGAAAATCCCAAGATTGCCATTATGTGTGTGGTTGAGAATAGTGGACGCTTTGGCGGTACTTACGCAGCGCCTATAGTAGGATTGATGATAGAAAAATATTTGAATGACACTATTGCCAAATCAAGAGAAGCTATTGTTGAAAAGTTCACTAAATTAAATTTGATACCACCCCGTATTTACAGTGAAATGAAGACGGTTGATTCGATGCTGCATAGAAATGATTCAGCATATTTAATTGCCAAAGGTTATATAAAGTTGATAAGAGATACCATGGATATGGATGAAACAGATGAACAGGCTATTTTAGATCAGCTTAAAAAAGAAAAGGAAGACCTAAAGAAGAACCAGCAGAAAAAAGAGAAAAGTGATGAAAAATTAAAGACCAATACAGAAGCTATTTTACCAACAGAGAAAAAGAAGCCGGAACCAAAAGATTCAGTACGGTGAGTGGTGAGTTGTGAATAGTGAGCGGTGAGAGGTGTATAATGTTAAAAGTATAAATTTTAAGAGGTACTATGTTTTTAACTTTAGCTTATACAAAACTGGATGTTTTTATTACTGGAAAAAATCTTGTATTAAGTTGTTATAAATTATCCAAATTGCTGCCACAGGATGAAAGATTTAATATGACACAACAGTTGAGGCGGGCGGCACTTTCTATTCAACTTAATATTGCAGAAGGGAGCTCTAGAAAATCAGCAATAGAAAGAAGGAGATATTATGAAATTGCTAGAGGTTCTGTTATTGAAGTGGACACTATTTTGGATATCGCATTAGAACTAAAGTATTTTGAAAAGGAGGATTTAACTCAAACCGGCGATTTGATAATTCAAACTTTTAAAATGCTCAGCAAAATGATTGTTTACTAACTCACTGTTCACCATTCACTACTCACTATTGTATGCAGCATAAAAATCCAACCATATCAAAAGGAATAGACTGGCTGATGGTTTGGTTATATATACTAATTGTACTTTTTGGGATCGTTTGTATTTATTCTGTTGAATATAAAAGCACAGATAAATTTATGCAATCCCTGATAGGGTTTAAAAAGAACTACAGTAAACAGTTATTCTTTTTTGCAGCCTGCAGTGTAGTTGCCATTTTTATTTTATTAACCGATAGTAAGCTCTTTACGGCCACATCTAATATCTCATACCTCATTGGCATTGCTTTAATTTTGGCAACTTTTGTTGTTGGTAAAGAGATCAAGGGGTCTAAGAGCTGGATACCACTTGGATTCATGAACCTGCAGCCAGTGGAATTGTGCAAGATCTTTACAGCATTAGCATTGTCCAAGTATCTATCTATGCCCGATACAGACTTTAGAAAACCTAAATCGCAAGTGATCGCTGCTGCTATTGCATTTGCCCCGGCAGTATTATCCATATTGCAGGGAGAAACGGGTCTTGCCCTGGTTTACTTTTCATTTTTAATTCCCATGTATAGGGAAGGATTACCGCCTGGTTATTTAATTGCAGGGGTTTCTATGGCAGTTCTGCTGGTGGTTTCACTTTTATTTCATACAAAAACATTACTCATCGCATTTACTGTAATAGCGATACTGGCTGTTTATTTTAATCGGAGACGAATAAAACGTAACAGCCGCCTGTTGTGGCTCATTGTTGCGATGTGGGCGGTTAGTGCTGTTTTTGTTGGTGTGGTTGTGCCTTATACTTTTAAGCATGTATTTAAACCATACCAGGCAGATAGAATATTCAGTATGGTAGGTGTTGATAATCCTTTTGCAGAAGCAACAACTACTGAGCTCACAATGGCAGAAGAACAAAAAGAAAAGCAAAAGAAAACCGATCAGCAGAATTATAATGTAAAGCAATCTAAAATTGCTATTGGCTCGGGTGGTATTGCGGGTAAAGGTTTTTTAAAAGGAACCCAAACCCGGGGCGATTTTGTGCCTGAGCAGCACACCGATTTTATTTTTACATCAGTTGGAGAGAATTTCGGTTTTTTAGGTAGTGGATTATTGATGCTTATTTATCTCACGTTTCTTTTACGTATCATACGTATTGCCGAGCGACAACGAAGTACGTTCAGCAGGGTGTATGCTTATTCTGTGGCAGCCATTACTTTTTTTCACGTAGCTATAAATATATGTGTAACCATTGGACTGGCACCGGTTATCGGCATCACATTGCCATTAATGAGTTACGGTGGATCTTCCCTATTAACGTTTACCATTCTTATTTTTGTTTTGATAAAACTGGATGCAGATCGCCAGATGGTGCTGAGGTAAAAAATTATCTTAATTCAAATCGTTGCCTGCTGGCCTTGTATGCCGGAAACCAGGCAGCCATAAAGGCGATCGCAGTAGCAGTTACAGCTACTAAAATAAAATCACTCGCAATAAGTTTTACCGGAAAATAATCAAGCAGAAAAGAACCGCCTGCTAATTTTATGATCTCAAATTTTAACTGGAGCAGGCAAAGGATAGTAGCCATTATAATACCGGCAGCAGTACCAATACTTCCTAATAATAATCCTTCACTTAAAAATATTGCAAGAATATTTTTTTGAGATGCACCCATACTCTGTAAAACATTGATGTCTTTTCTTTTTTCAAGAACCAGCATGGTTAAGGCGCTTACCATATTGAATGCAGCAATAATAAGTATCAACGTAAGCACGCCATAAATGGCCCATTTTTCCAGCTTCATGGTGTTATACAGGCTGGTATTTTGTTCGTACTTGGTTTGTACTTTATAATTATTTCCCAGCAGTGTTGCTATAGTTTTTTGTTCTTCCTGCGGATCATATTTTTCTTTCAGTTTTATTTCCACTGCACTGTATTCATCAGCCGTAAAGCCCATTTGCTGTTTTACAAAGTCAATATTGGTAATGGCATATTTATCATCAAATTCCTGTTGTATGGTAAAAGAGCCTGATGGTTTTATAAAACCCTCGCTCAATGATTGTAAAGGATCGTTATTAGTATTGTTTTTTTTAGGTAAGATGATCGTAAGCTCATCAGCAGTAAGCGCAGGGTCAAAGTTTAATGCTGCTGCATTTTGAATGCCCGATCCCGTTACCAGGTAAGGATCTTCAGCCGTTCCGGTAAAATATTTGCCCCTGTTTGTTTTTGCGGCAACGCCGCTAACTTTTTCGTAATGATCATCAACACCCTTTAGATAAATTACTGTCTGGGCGTCCTGGTTCTTAAGCAGGGCCTTCTCTTCAGCTATCAAGGAAAAAGCTGCAACACCCGGCTGTTTTTTTATTGCAGCGATCTGTTCTGCAGTCAGCATAAAAGTTTTTCCTGTAGCTGGGATGATCTTAACATCGGAGTAAAAAGAGGAGTATAAGGATTTAACGAGCTCTTCAAATCCATTAAAAACGCTTAGTACTAAAACCTGGCAGCATGTAGCAAAAGCAATAACAGCAACGGTAACCCATGAAATGATATTAATGGCATTGGCGCTTTTTTTTGCTTTAAAATATCTCCAGGCAAAAGTTAAGTACATGGAAGGGTTTAAAGGTTACAGTTCTTGTTCTTAGTCTTTTGATGTATCCGCTTCGCCGGCAGCGGCAGAAGGGTCTTTTATTTCCTTAAAGATCTTTTCCATCTTATCTACATAATCCAACGTATCATCAATATAAAAAGTAAGGTTGGGCATACTGCGTAACTGGTGCCTTACCCGGGATGTCAATTCCTTTTTTATCTCCCAGCTGCGTTCTTCAATTTTTTTCAATGCATCAAAGCTGTCAGCAACTTTAAAAAAGCTCAGGTATATCCTGGCTTCATATAGATCAGGAGTGATCTTTACTGATGATATGGACACCATTCCGCCATCCATCATAGAAAATCCCAACCGCTGAAAAATATCGCTAAGTTCCTTATTTAATAGTCCCGCCACCTGTTTCTGTCTTTTACCCTCTAACATGTTTATTACGCTTTAATCATTGTAAAATTAGTTACTTTGCCTTGATTTGACAGAATTTTAAAACGATGAAGAAATACGCAAGGCTTTTTCGCTACCTGGCTGCTTACAAAACCAATATAGCGTTATACTTTTTATTTATTATACTGGCGATTGTGTTCTCTGTGGTATCAATCGGCTCTTTACCTTTTTTTATCGACCTCATCTTTACAAAAGGAAAAGAAGATGTACTGAAGCCCGAAGCGGTCAAATCCTCACAGGACCTGATACGCTATATCAGTTATAATTTACAGGAGCTGATGAAAGCTAACGGCAAGAGCTTTGTGCTGGCATTGATCTGTGTGATGGTAATTACAGCCGTGTTTTTAAAGAATCTCTTTACCTATTTATCTTACTACATATTGGCACCCATGCGTAATGGAGTGATGAATCGTTTACGAAAAGAACTTTTTCAAAAGATCCTTATTATGCCCATTGGCTATTTTACTGAACAGCGTAAGGGGGATGTTATGAGCCGGATGACAAATGATGTGGGAGAACTGGAAAATTCGGTAGTAGGTACAGTAGAAGGGTTTATCAAGGACCCATTGAATATCATCATCCTGTTGGGTACCTTGATCTTTATCAGCCCCCAACTGTCTTTATTTTTATTGGTATTATTGCCATTAACAGGGTTTATTATCGGGCGCCTCAGCCGTTCATTAAAGAAGCAATCAGGCCATGCTGCTGTTAAACAGGGCGAAGCATTATCTGTGCTGGATGAAACACTGGGCGGGCTTAGGGTAATAAAAGCTTTTACTGCGGAAAGATTGGTAGGTAAAAAATTTGAAGAGCATAACGAAGCACTGTTTCATATAAAAAATAAAATGCAGTACCGTAGAGACCTGGCTTCACCATTATCTGAGTTTTTAGGGGTGTTGGTTTTATGTGCCATTTTATATTTTGGCGGGCAGTTAGTACTGGGTGGTAATTCCGGTGGGCTTACTGATAAAGGCTTCATAATGTACATCGCTATTTTCACACAAATCATCAGCCCGGCAAAAGCATTATCAACTTCATTTTATAATATGCAGCGGGGCAGTGCTGCTATTGCCCGAATAGAAGAAGTGCTGCAGGCACCGGTAATGGTAGAGGAAGCAGCAGATCCAAAACCTATAAAAAACTTTGAGCATTCCATTGAATTCAAGAATGTTGGTTTTGCATATGACGATGTTATTATTTTAAAGAACATCAATTTAAAAATAGAGAAAGGGAAAACCGTTGCCTTAGTAGGAAGCAGCGGTGCAGGTAAAAGTACACTGGCCGATCTGGTTCCCCGTTTTCATGATGTAAGCAGTGGAGAGTTGTTGATAGATGGAATAAATATTAAAGCATATTCACTGGAACAGTTAAGGCGGCTGATGGGTATTGTAACCCAGGAACCTATTTTATTTAATGATACGATCGCCAATAACATAACCTTAGGCATAGATAACGCAACAGCAGTAGCTATTGAGCAGGCTGCTAAAATTGCCAATGCTCATAATTTTATTTTACAAAAAGAAGAAGGGTATAAAACAAATATTGGTGACAGGGGCGGTAAGCTTAGTGGTGGCGAGCGCCAGCGCATGACCATTGCAAGAGCTGTGCTTAAAAACCCTCCTATATTAATTTTAGATGAAGCAACTTCTTCTTTAGATACGGAAAGTGAAAGATTAGTACAGGATGCTATAAATAATTTAATGAACAACCGTACCTCGTTGGTCATTGCTCACCGGTTAAGTACCATCCGCCATGCAGATGAGATCATTGTGTTACAAAAAGGCGAGATCGTTGAAAGAGGAACGCATGACGGGCTTATTGCACAGAATGGTTTTTATAAAAGGTTGGTGGATATGCAGGAAGTGAGATAGAAGATGATTTGTGATGCAAAGCATTTATTTTTTCACCACAAAGTTACGAAGGCACAAAAGGTTCACAAAGCCTATATAAAAGGAGAATGAATACTCATTCTCCTTTTTGATTTTTTCCTTTTAATTTTAATTATTTCGCTGCACCCATCTTGGCTTCCATGCTCAAAGTAGCATGCGGTACTGCACGTAAACGGGCTTTGTCAATCAACTGGCCTGTTACACGGCAAATGCCATAGGTCTTATTCTCAATACGCATTACTGCTTTCTCCAGGTGATCGATAAATGTGATCTGGCGGCTGGCCATTTGACTCAACTGCTCTCTTTCCATACTCATGCTGCCATCTTCCATGGTCATGTAACGTGCATCATCATTATCTCCACCCATTTCATCCTTACGGGTAATTAAACCCTGCAGGTACGACAATTCTTTTTTTGCAGAATCAAGTTTACGCTGGATGATCTCTCTGAATTCGTTCAAGTCATTGTCATTATAACGAACAATGGGTGCTCCTAAGTCATGTACAGGCTGGTCAAGTACCGATTTGGTAAACTCAGGCTGATACTTGCGTGAAGTTTTTGTATTTATCTTAGGTAGAACAACGGGTTTTGCCGGTGTTATCTTAATATCTTTTGCTTTCTCGGGCGATTTTGCTTTAACCGGCGCTACCACTTTTTCTGGCGCTTTTTTAACCGCTACCGGTTTCGCTGCCGGCTTTTTTATTTCGATCTTCTTTTTCATAGGTTGTTGTACTGTTTTTTTTGCAGCAGGCTTAACTACTGGTTTTGCCGCTTTTTTTACCACAATTGCCTTTTTAGGGGCTATTTTTATAACTTTTGCTACTTTTTTAACTACTTTTTTAGCCACTGGTTTAGCAGCAGGTTTCTTAGCCACCGGCTTTTTTACAACTGGTTTTTTAGCAGCAGCCTTTTTTGCGGGAACTGTTTTTTTTGCAGAAGCCGCTTTTTTAACTGGTTTAACCGCTTTTTTAGCAACTTTTTTAGCCGCTTTCTTTTTTGTAGCCATACTATTATCCTTTTTTAAGTACGTTCACTTCTAATATAGCTTCATTCACTTCAATTTCAATTCCGTCGTTTAAAACAGGCAAAAAAGCAAGCGAGTCAGCTAGAATTTCGGCGCAAATATAATCTTTATATTGAATTATAGACGGTTGCAGCCCTGCATTTTCACTTACATTTATATCTATTCTGTCGGTAAGATTAAATCCACTGTCCTTTCGGATGTTTTGTATCTTATTTATAAATTCTCTTGCATTGCCCTCTTTTTTCAAATTATCTGT
The DNA here is from genome assembly GCA_043752205.1 of Chitinophagaceae bacterium. GTDB lineage: Bacteria > Bacteroidota > Bacteroidia > Chitinophagales > Chitinophagaceae > Ferruginibacter. The sequence continues at coordinate 25,449 of JAYUYX010000226.1, read as the reverse complement.
AATTACTATATCTAAAGCCACTGTTAATTGCCCTTTTACAGCAACCTCATAGCCAGGTATCTCATCAGTTGAAATTTCCAGGTCTTCAGCATTGATGATAATTGGCTCATCACCTGCTGTTTTAAAATCCGGATTAAGCAGGTACTCATTTTCTAAGACCTGGTTAATAATAGTATTATCAAAAGTTGCGATCTGTTCCGCAGCCCATTTCATTTTGGGTCCAAGTTTTTTACCCAGGGTTTTAAAATTGGCCTTAGCTTTTTTCTTTATAAAATCGTTATCACCACTTAGAACATCTATTTCTTTAATATTTGTTTCGGTCTTTATAATGTCTTCAACTTTTTTAATCCTTGCTTCCATAGTATTATCAAGAGCCGGTATAAAAACCTTTTGCAAAGGTTGCCTTACTTTAAGGTTTACTTTTTTACGGAGCGATAATATTAAAGAAGATATATCCTGAGCCAACTGCATTCTTTTCTCCAGATCTACATCAATTACAGTGCCATTCACTTTTGGAAAATCAGTATGATGTACAGATTGGTTGTTGAACCTGTTTGATACGGTATTAAGATTATTGAATAACCAATCAGCAAAGAATGGAGCAATTGGCGCCATAAGTTTGCAAAGCGTTTCAAGACATTCGTACAGGGTTTGGTAGGCACATATTTTATCATGTTCATATTCTCCCTTCCAGAATCGACGGCGACAAAGCCTTACGTACCAGTTACTCAAATGTGCATCAACAAAATCTTCAATAGCACGGCCTGCCTGTGTAGGCTCGTAGGCATCAAAATTTTCCTGAACATCTTTTATTAAACTATGCAGAGAAGATAAGATCCATTGGTCTATCTCAGGTCTGTCTTTAACAGGGATATAATTTTCTTTAAAGGCAAAGCCATCTACATTGGCATACAATGCAAAGAACTGGTAGGTATTGTAAAGTGTACCAAAGAATTTACGCTGTACTTCTTTAATGCCTTCTGTATCAAATTTTAAACTATCCCATGGCGAAGCATTAGTGATGAGGTACCAGCGGGTGGCATCGGCCCCAAAACTATCAATAGTAGCAAATGGGTCAACTACGTTGCCCAGGCGCTTGCTCATTTTATTACCGCTCTTATCCAATACCAGTCCATTACTTACAACAGTCTTATAAGCAACACTGTCAAATAATAAAACACCTAATGCGTGTAAAGTATAAAACCAGCCTCTTGTCTGGTCAACCCCTTCGGCAATAAAATCTGCAGGGAAATTTGCTTTGAAGGTCTCTTTATTTTCAAACGGGAAATGCCATTGGGCATAAGGCATGGCGCCACTGTCGAACCAAACGTCGATAAGGTCAGGTACACGCTGCATGGGCTTGCCGGAAGGGCTTACTAAAGTGATCTCATCTACATATGGTTTATGCAGGTCAAGAATACCTTCATGCAGGTAATGCTTATTCGTTTCGCCGCCTAATACCTCGGCAGCTTTTTTTATTTCGTTGTTCAGTTCTTCAATAGAGCCAATACATTTTTCTTCTTCACCATCTTCTGTTTTCCAAATGGGTAGGGGTGTGCCCCAAAAGCGGCTGCGGCTCAGGTTCCAGTCAACCATATTCTCCAGCCAGTTGCCGAAGCGGCCGGTGCCGGTACTTGCAGGCTTCCAGTTAATGGTTTTATTTAGTTCAACCATCCTGTCCTTAACTGCAGTGGTTTTAATGAACCAGGCATCAAGTGGGTAATAGATGATAGGTTTATCTGTACGCCAGCAATGCGGATAATTGTGTTCGTACTTTTCAACTTTAAAAGCACGGTTCTCTTTTTTAAGTTTAACAGCAATATCAACATTCACATCTGTATAATCTTTTTCATCCTTATAATTCTTTACATAGCGATTGCTGAATTCGCCAACGCCTTCAACAAATTTCCCCTGCTTATCAACCAGGGTTAAAATGCCGAGGTTGTTTTTTTGTCCTGCTTTAAAATCATCTGCACCAAATGCAGGAGCTGTATGTACAATTCCGGTACCATCTTCGGTAGTAACAAAATCACCTACTATAACTTTAAATGGTTCTGCACCTGGTGTTATCTCCTGAATTTTTTCTAAAGTATTTGCCTCGGAGGGGAGGAGTTGTTCGTATGTTATTCCTTCTAATTCCTTACCCTTAAATTCTGCTATAATTTTCCAAGGAAGCAATTTTACGTCTGCTGAATAATTTTCAAAATCACCATTTTCACCTTCCGGTTTAAAATATCTGCCTACTAATGCTTTTGCAAGAATTACATTGTTTGCAAGATGGGTATATGGATTAAAGGTTTGTACCAGAACATAATCAATGTTTGGTCCAACAGTTAAACCAAGGTTTGATGGCAAGGTCCAGGGGGTAGTTGTCCAGGCCATTAAAAAGACCTCACCCCAACCCTCTCCAAAGGAGAGGGCTTTAGACTCTGCAATTGCAGAGAAGATTTTAGAAATAGCAGGATGTTGCTTAGCCCCTCCTTCGGAGGGGTTGGGGAGGCGGAACATGGCCACCGCACTCGTATCCTTCACATCCTTATAAGTTCCCGGCTGGTTCAATTCATGGCTGGATAAACCCGTACCTGCTGCAGGTGAGTAGGGCTGAATACTTACACTCTCATACAGGTATCCCTTTTTATATAATTCACTCAAGCACCACCATAATGTTTCAACATAATTATTTTCAAATGTTACATAAGGGTCTTTCAGGTCAACCCAGTAACCCATTTTTTGTGTGATGTCATCCCACTTGTCTTTAAAGCGCATTACAACCTCACGGCACTTTTTATTGTAGTCCTCAACCGATATTTTTGTGCCAATATCTTCCTTGCTTATGCCTAATTCCTTCTCTACGCCCAGTTCAATAGGCAGTCCATGCGTATCCCAGCCGCCCTTACGTTTTACCTGGAAACCCTGCATTGTCTTATAGCGGCAAACAAGATCTTTTAATGTTCTTGAAATAACGTGGTGAATACCAGGCATCCCATTGGCGCTTGGCGGACCTTCATAAAAAACAAAAGGAGGGTGGCCTTCACGAAGCTCAACACTTTTTTCAAAAGTATTTTCCTGCTTCCATTTTGCCAGGATCTCTTCACTAATGGAAGGGAGGTTCAATTGCTGGTATTCGGTATATTTTACACTCATATAAATCCCTGAAACTTTTGTTCTTATGCTAATGGTATCAATTTTGTCAGCATACGCTTAAATAAGTGTGCAAAGGTAGTAAAATAGCAGGGTTCTAACGTACTGATGAATTGAGAATTTACAAGTATTAATACTTAGCTGTTTCGTATAAATACAGTCCTTTATTTTATCATTATTGTGAAAGTCCCATTGTAGTTGAATTTCAGCCATACTTATCCACAATTTAAAAGCTTTGGCATAGAATTGGCAATTGTTCTTCTCAAAAATAAGACAGTTCTTTTACTTTAAAATATAGAATAAAAATTTTTGCTGGTTTAGGGTTTTATTAGGGTAAAAAGACGGGGGTAGTCTTATTCCCGTCTTACTTTTTTAGAATCTTAAATTAAAAAAATTAGGTTCCGCTTTAACATCCAATACAGCACATCAATATCTGGTAAAACTATTTCTTAAAACAGATACAATAACAAAAGACATTCGTTTTGAATGCCTTTTGTTATTGTACAATTATGTTTATGTTAGTTTACGAATAGAGGTCAGATACTAATTTAGAAATTTATCAACTGCCTGTATTGTTTCATTGAGATCAATATCACTTAAAGTATTACTTAAAAACCAGCTTTCATAAGCAGATGGAGGAAGATAAATGCCATGTTCTAACATGTGGTGAAAGAATTTATTGAACATTGTGATATCGGCTTTTGATGCAGTTTCAAAATCAATTATATCATGATCGCAAAAATGTAGACTGATCATACTGCCCATCTTATTTATGCGATGTTTTATACCCTTCTTATCAAAAACTGCATGTAAACTTTTTTCGAGGTAACTGCATTTAGTATCCAGGTCTTTATAAATGGCAGGATTATCTTTCAATGCTTTCAACATGGTGTAACCCGCTACCATAGCTATGGGATTTCCACTTAAAGTGCCACCCTGATAAACATTTCCTAAAGGAGCAATATGTTCCATTATTTTTTGCTTACCGCCAAATGCTCCAACCGGCAATCCGCCACCAATAACTTTTCCATAAGTTACCAGGTCTGCATCAATGTGTAAAGACTCCTGTGCACCGCCTGCAGATAATCTAAACCCTGTCATTACTTCGTCAAAAATGAAAACAATATTTTCTTCATTGCAAATTTTTCTAAGTCCTTCCAAATAATCTTTTTTTGGAAGAATGCATCCCATATTGCCGGCAACTGGTTCAATAATGATTGCAGCAATTTCATTTTTATTTTCTTCAACCAGTTTTTTAACAGCTTCCAGATCATTGTAGGGAGCTGTTAAGGTATCCAATGAAACACCCGCAGTTACACCAGGAATCGTTTGAATATTAAGTGTTGCTACCCCGCTTCCCGCTTTTACTAAAAAAGAATCGGCATGACCATGATAACAGCCTTCAAATTTTATTATTTTATTCCTGCCGGTATATCCTCTTGCTAAACGAACAGCACTCATGCAGGCTTCAGTACCGCTGCTCACCATTCTTATCAGGTCAACATTAGGAACCATGCTTTTTATCAATTCTGCCATTTCAATTTCTAAAAGGGTAGGAGCACCAAATGATGTTGAATCACTTGCTTTTTCCTGTATGGCTTTTACCACTGGTTCGTATGCATGTCCCAGGATCATTGGTCCCCAGCTATTGATATAATCAATATATTTATTTCCATCTTCATCAAATAAATGACTGCCTTTAGCGGACTTAATAAAAACAGGTGTACCACCAACACTTTTAAATGCACGCACAGGAGAGTTTACACCACCGGGGATAGAGCGTTTGGCCCTTTCAAAAAGTTGTTTACTATTCTCCATTGCTAACATATTTTGTTATTATTTCTATTCACTCTTAACTTATCAATTTTACAATATCTCTAGCGAAATAAGTAGCAATAATATCTGCACCTGCTCTTTTCATAGAAGTAAGTGTTTCAAAAATGGCTTTATTCTCATCTATCCAACCCATTTTGGCTGCGGCTTTTATCATGGCATATTCACCGCTGATGTTGTAACAGCTAACAGGCACATCCACGGCATCTTTCACTTCCCTGATAATATCCAGGTAGCTTAAGGCAGGTTTTACCATAACAATGTCTGCACCTTCCTGAACATCCATTACCGCTTCCTTTACCGCTTCTCTACGATTAGAATAATCCATTTGATAGGTTTTTTTGTCGCCAAAGCCCGGCGCAGAATCCAATGCGTCTCTGAATGGCCCATAAAAGCAGGAAGCATACTTTGCACTATAGGCCATGATACCTGTACGGGTAAAATTATTTTCTTCCAAAGCCAGCCTGATTGCAGCAATTCTTCCATCCATCATATCGCTAGGTGCCACAAAATCGGCACCTGCCTGTGCATGGCTCACACTCATTTTTGCCAGCACTTCCACAGTAGCATCATTTACAATTTCATTATTTTCCACAATACCATCATGACCATAAGATGAAAAGGGATCAAGTGCAACATCAGTCATAACCAACATTTCGGGGCATGCATTTTTAATGGCACGTATGCTTCTTTGCATCAATCCATCAGGATTAAGTGCTTCTGTACCTTTATTATCTTTTAATTCATCTTTGGATTTTACAAAAAGCAAAACACATTTTAAACCCATACTCCATAATTCTTTTATCTCTTTTACGGTAAGATCAAGTGACATTCGGTAATAGTTTTGCATGGAAGAAATCTCTTCCTTAACATTTTCTCCCTCCACAATAAAAAGCGGAACAATAAAATCATTGGGTGTTAAGAGAGTTTCGGAAACCAAGCTTCTTATGGCCGGGTTGGCTCTTAATATTCTGTTTCTTCTTTGTAAAATCATACGATGTATGTTTAATGATATTTTTATTTCATTTTTCAGATCCAATCTATGGGATGCAAACAAACCTGTTGTAACTTATCTTCTGCTGATCCGGGCTCAGGCTGGTAATTATATTCAAATCGTACAGTAGGCGGAAGGCTCATTAAAATACTTTCTGTTCTTCCATTGGTCTTTAGGCCAAACAATGTTCCCCGGTCGTGTACCAAATTGAATTCTACGTATCGCCCCCTTCTTATTTCCTGCCAGTATTTTTCATCTGGCCCAAACTCCATATCTTTTCTTTTTTGCAAAATGGGCAGGTATGAACTTAAAAAGCAATTCCCATTAGCCTGTTGAAATTTGATCAACCTGAACGCATCTGCCTCGTTTTCAGGTCGCAGGTAATCATAAAATACACCCCCAATACCCCGTGCTTCGTTATTACGATGTTTGTTTACAAAATAGGCATCACATTTTTTTTTGTAGGCTGGGTATAATTCATCACCAAAGGGGTCCATTATATTTTTTAAGGAAGTATGAAAATGCCGGGCATCTTCTTCAAACAAGTAATAAGGTGTCAGGTCGCATCCACCACCAAACCAACTATCAATTTTATTTCCTGCAACATCGAACAATTCAAAGTAACGCCAATTGGCATGTATCGTTGGTACAAAAGGATTTTTTGGATGAAGGACAAGTGATAATCCTGCTGCAAAAAAATTACACTCACCCACATTAAATGCCTGTTGCATAGTTTCAGGTAGCATTCCAAAAACTTTTGAAGTATTTACACCACCCTTTTCAAAAACATTGCCATTAGTAATAATGCAGGACAACCCACCACCACCTTCTTCTCTGATCCAGCCATCTTCAATGAATGTTGCTTTGCCATCCACTTCTTCCAGCGCAATACATATACTATTTTGCAGCTCGAGAATATATGTGTTGAAGGTTTGTGCAATATTTGAATATGTAAAATTCGTATCCATTATTTAACAGTATATTCTTTTACTGCATCAACAAAAGCTTTTGCATGATCAACAGGAATATTAGGGGTAATGCCATGCCCAAGGTTTGCAATGAAATTTTGCACACCAAAAGCATCAATCATTTCATGAACTGCTTTTTTGATTTCTGCGGGAGGTAATAATAATTTTGCAGGATCAAAATTCCCTTGCAGGGTTATGTTATTTCCGGTTAATTCTCTTGCATACTGTGGCGTAATGCACCAGTCTATTCCCAGGCCCGAAGCACTGCTTTTGCTCAAGTCCTTTAAAGCATACCAACTGCCTTTGGGAAATAAAATTACGGGAGCATCATCTTGCAAGGCATCTGAGATCTGCAACAGGTATGGCTGAGCGAATAATTTAAAATCCGCAGGGCTTAAACAGCCGCTCCAGCTGTCGAAAACCTGAACTACATCAGCTCCTGCTTTTGTTTGGGCTTTCAAATAGGTAATAGTTACATCTGTTATTTTTTGTAATAACTGGTGAGCAAGTATGGGTTGCGCAAAACAAAATTGTTTGGCTTTTTCCCAGGTCTTGCTGCCTTTACCTTCAACCATATAACAGAGAATAGTGAAAGGAGCTCCTGCAAAACCAAATAAAGGTATCCTGCCATTTAATTCCTTTTTAATAAGCGTCAATGCCTTCATAACATAACTCAAATGCTCTTCAATATCAGCTGTATTTAAAGCATCAATATCTTTTTGATTTTGGATTATACAGGGTAAGGAGGGTCCTTTACCTTCTTCCATCAAAACCTCAAGGCCCATGGCTTGTGGAATAACAAGGATATCTGAAAATATAATGGCAGCATCTACACCGATCTGGTCTACAGGTTGTAATGTGATTTCGCAAGCCAACTCCGGTGTTTGTACCCGGGTAAAAAAATCGTATTTGGCTTTTAACTTCATATAATCGGGCAAGTATCTACCTGCCTGCCGCATCATCCAAACGGGGGGACGTTCAACTCTTTCTTTTCTTAATGCCCTTAATAATAGATCATTCTCTAATTGCATGCTATACTGGTTTATTTAAATTAAAATGTGCTATCACCTTGTCTATCATCGTTTCTTCCAAAGGCAAATCCGCAACAATGAGTTTTTTGTTAAAATCCTGTTGGAAACTTTCAGCAGTTGTTTTTCCGATAGTAAAAACCTGTGTTTGCTTATCAATTTTGTTCAATTGAAAAAAACTGGTTACTGCACTTGGGCTAAAAAATAAAATGCCATCATAAAATTTTGATGATATTTTTTCCGGCGTTTCAAGTGTCTCGTAAACCATTATTTCATCCACTTCAATTTCTCCGGCAGTTAGTATTTTCGGTAATTCATCCCTGCGATGATTACCACAAAAGAAAATAACTTTCTTTATAGTGTTATCCTGTAAAATAATTTCACTTAATGCTGCGGCGGTATCGGCAGTTCCTGTAATTTTTTCTTCGCCAAATATTTTAGATACCTGCATTTTTGTTGCATGGCCGATACAGAATATTTGCCAGTGAACTTCTGCATTTGCAATCTGATCAAAAGCCAATACAGCATTTTTACTTGTAAAAACAGCTGTTATATTCTGCTGCAAAAACCCTTTTAGCGTTTTTTTTAAGGCTTCGTTGTCAATAAGTTTTGTTGATATGAATGATATCTCCTCAATAACAATATCATGCTGTAAAGCTTTGCTTACAGCTGATTTACTTAAAATTTTTGTACTTAATATTGTGCGTTTATTTTTTTTCATTTCTGATTGAGTGCATAATATTTTGTGCTTTTTTATCTTTTAAAATTTCTTCAGCAGCATAAACACCCAATAGCCTGCTTTCTTTAACAGCACATGTTTTTTCTATCTCAATAATTTCTTTTCCATCTGTACTGCAAATATTTCCTTTAAAAGAAACTGAATAATTTCTTACTTCTGCAAGGGCACTTATAGGTGTAGAGCAACCGCCCAATAATGTACGTAGAAAATCTCTTTCAATCTTTGTACATAAAGCCGTATCCTCATCGTTTAATGATTCACAGGCTTTAAATGCAATTGAATCATCTTCCCGGCAAACAATCATGATGGCTCCCTGTGCCGGTGCCGGCAACATCCAATCCAGGTCAACAGCATTTTGGGGCCTCAGATTTATGCGCTCTAATCCGGCAGCGGCAAAAATGGCTCCATCCCATTTGCTTTGCTCAAGTTTTTTTAAACGGGTATTTATATTGCCACGAAGATTTTCTATTGAATGAGCAGGATAACGATGCAGCCATTGAGCCCTGCGCCTTATGCTGCTGGTGGCAATAGCACCCATGCTTAACAGGGGATCTATTATTGGATCTGTTAACTGCCAGGTTGTAATTATAGATTTGTCTTTATAAACCAGCACATCTTTGTAAGAAGCCCTTTTTAAAACAGCAGCCTGTTGAATACCCTGGGCTAAAAGTGTAGGTACATCCTTCATTGAATGTACCGCTATATCTACTTTATTACTTAAAAGAGCTGCATCAAGGGTTTTTGTAAAAATGCCCTGTACACCCAATTCGTACAAGGGCGTAACAGTATCTACATCCCCCTCGCTTTTTATGTAGATCAATTCTGCATCGAAACCATTTTCCAATAAATGGGTTTTAACCAGCGTAGCCTGCCACACAGCTAATTCACTTTCACGTGTACCTATTTTAATTTTCAAATTCATAATCTGTGTGCAGGTAATTATTCAATGCATGCAGGTATTGGCATCCTTTATTATTTTCTTTGCGTAATTGTATGGCAAGGGAGGAAACTGTCTGTTGAATTTTTTCACGGGCCATTACTGACTGATCTTTACAAGCTATTTCATTAAGCTGAATTTTTATCTTTCGTAACACAGGGTTGTTTCCCTGCATCGAATTCCAGCTTATAAATTCTTCAATTGTTTCATTAATTATTTGCAGAGCTTTTGGAATTTCAGCTTTGCGTTTAAATATGGTTTTATTAAGAATGGCAGATATTTCATCAACATTCAGTAATTCTATTCCGGTAATGTTTTTAACTGCAGGATCAACATTTTGTGGTACAGAGAGATCAAGAATCAGCCTTGTTTTTTTTGTTGTAAAAAAAGAGGGTAGTATTGTGTAACACGGTGCTGATGTACTTACTATTATAACATCTGAATCATTTGCCACAACAGAAATATTATCAAAAGGGCTAAAACCTGCATTGGTTTTTTGAGCTAGCTCTAAGGCTTTCTCATCGGTACGGTTACAAAAAGTCAACAAACAGTCAGGCAAATAAGTTTTAAGGTTTGAAGCAATATTATTTCCAAATTTACCGGTACCTAAGAGAACGATTTTTTTATTTTTAAGCTCTGGAAATTTTTCTTTTATTATTTCTACAGCTGCATAGGAAACGGATACTGTTCCTGAACTTAATTTTGTTTCTGTTTTAATCCTTTTTGAAGAAGCTATAGCGAAATTTACTACCCGCTCTAAAAAACTGTTCAGGCAATTACGGTTCTTAGCAAACCTTGCCGCAATTTTTAGTTGAGATAAAATTTCATGGTCGCCGATAATTTGAGAATCAATTCCGGCGGCCATTTTAAACAGGTGATCAACAGCTTTTATACCCCGGTGTATATAACCATGTTCTTCAAAATCAGTTATTTCCCCCTGTGTATGCTTGCATAATAAAGCTTTTAATTCTTGCGGAGATGAACAGATGCTGTAAATTTCCGTACGGTTGCAGGTTGAAATAACAAAAGCGCCGGCAAGCTCTTTTGTAACAGCATCTTGTAGCAACAATGCAGATTGATGTTCTGTTAACGAAAATTTGCCTCTTTCCAATACATCACTTTTGCGGTAGTTGATTCCGGCAATATAAAAATTAGACAACAAATCGGGCTGAGGGTTGATCATCATTTGCAATGCAAAAATATCAGCACATTGAGCGGTAACAGTCATAATTAAGTCACAAAAAACTTTAAGGCATTTATTTGTTTGATGGCGGCTATTTTTGCTAAATATTTTTTTCAATGGGTATAGCAAAAAAAGGCGTGGTATTAATGAACCTTGGGTCACCGGATTCAACAGCAGTTAAGGATGTAAAAAAATACCTTAACCAGTTTCTAATGGATGAGAGGGTTATTGATTATCCTTACCTGTTGAGAGCCTTGCTGGTAAGGGGAATTATTGTTCCATTCAGGGCTTCTAAATCAGCCAATGCTTATAGCACTATCTGGACTAAAGAAGGATCACCCCTGGTAGTTTTTACAAAACAATTGCAGGCGGCATTGCAGGCTGAAACTGATTATCCTGTTGAAATTGCCATGCGGTATGGTACGCCATCGCCGGATGTGGCTTTTGAAGCCTTATTAAAAAAAGAACCAGGTATTGAAGAAGTAATTGTTTTGCCACTTTACCCGCATTATGCAATGAGCAGCTATGAAACAGCAGTTGAGTATGCAAAAGCAGCTTATGCAAAAAATAAATATTCATTTAAGCTCACTTTTATCAAGCCTTTTTATAATGAATCTGATTACATTAATGCCCTTTCGCAAAATATAAAACCATATTTGGAAAAAGAGTATGATCATCTTTTATTCAGTTATCACGGCATTCCCGAACGGCATATAAAGAAAAGTGATATTACAGGATGTCATTGTTTGCAAAATAATAATTGTTGTGAAGCTGATTCACCTGCTCATAATTTTTGCTATCGTCACCAGGTAATTACAACTACAAAATTGGTAACTCAGGCATTAAATATTCCTGTAAATAAATACAGCATTGCTTTTCAATCAAGATTGGGAAAAGGATGGCTTACGCCATTTACCGATATCCGTTTAGAACAATTACCTGCTGAAGGCATAAAAAAATTATTGATTGTTTGCCCTGCATTTGTGAGCGATTGCCTGGAAACCCTGGAAGAAATTGCTGAAAGAGGTAAAGATATCTTTATTAAGGCGGGAGGAGAATCATTTGAGATGATCCCATGCCTTAATACAAATACATTATGGGTGCAAACAATTTACAGGTATATTACAAGTATAGCCGCTCAAGAAACGGATATGGTGCTTCAAAAATAGCTACGCATGTATTTTTACATTAAAGCTTTACATATTATTTTTGTCGTTACCTGGTTTAGCGGGTTATTTTATATAGTGCGATTATTTATTTATAACACAGAAGCAAACACGAAGGCAGAACCTGAACGTACTATACTTTTGAACCAGTTTGGATTAATGCAGAAACGGTTGTGGTATGGTATTACCTGGCCTTCAGCAATCCTTACAATAGTATTTGGCTGCTGGCTGTGGTATTTATATGGCAGCCTGCCCACCTGGCTTTTGATAAAATTATGTTTCGTTGCAGGATTATTTTTTTATCATCTTTCTTTACAGGTGATTTTTGCTCAGCAATCAAAAGGAGTTTTTAAATACACTTCTCAACAATTGCGTACGTGGAATGAAGTAGCTACCCTTTTTTTAATAACTATTGTTATGCTGGCAGTTGTAAAACAAATGCTGAGCATTATCTGGGGAATAGGGGGGCTGGTTGTGTTTACAATAATGCTTTTAGCAGCCATAAAAATTTATAAAAAACTTCGATAATAAAATGATCCCCGATAATGAAAATTACCGGGGATCATTTTATTAAGAATTATTAAAATTTTGCAGCCACAGAAACAAACATTGTTCTGCCCTCTGCAGGTAAAGCACCGGGACCGGGGTAGCCACCAGCACGGCGTGTGAAATATTTTTCGTTACCAACATTATTGATACCTGCTTTGATATTAAACCTGCTTGAAAACTTATAAACAGCGGTTAGATCAACAACAGTATAAGCAGGGATTAAACCGTTTTGTGCATTAGCAGTTGGAGTAACTGTGTTATTCGCATCTGAATAAGAATTATCAACATAACTTAATTGGCCTGTTAATGAAAAGCTGTTGTAAGATGCTGTTAGGCCTGTTCTTATAATGTTCTCAGGAGCATTTTCAACTTCCTTATTTTTCAGGTTGGTTTCTACAAGCTGGTTACTGCTGTTCTTGGTAATTACTTTTAAGTTGCCATATTGTGCATCTGTATAACTGTAGCTAACAAACATACTCACATCAGCCTTTGTATTTTTTTTGCTGAATGCTTTCACCGGGCTGAACTCGATCAATCCCTCAAATCCTTTGCTGCTGCTGTTACCAACATTGGTACGGTAATTATAAAAGCTTCCATCAGTTCTTTGCTGCACAATGGTACCAATGCGGTTATTATATTTCAGGTAATAAATACCTACATCAAAGAATAAATAATTTTTTAGTTTACCACGATAGCCCAGGTCTGCATTATAACCTTTTGCATCTTTAAGATCCTGGTCAATAACATCAGTTGTTGGAGGTGCAGTAAGATCAGCGAATTGTACAGGCCTGTAAGCCTGCGTTATATTAGCATAGATCTCTGTTGATTTACTGGTATGAAATTCAGCTCCAACTCCTGCAAGCACAAATCCCCGTGATTTTTTTTGGTTCTGTAAAATTATTTCTGCACCTGTTCCGGTAAATCCATTTCTCCCACTGGCTGTACCGGTAATGTATTCATAACGAATGCCGGGAATAATTAAAAATTTTTTTGTGATACGGAAAATATTTTCTGCAAATGCGGCCACATTGGTTGTATTAAAATCAATATCCCTGTTCCATATCCCGTCTGATAAAGTCATATCATAATCAGTGCCTGTTGTGCCTTTGCCATCGCTGGAGTACCTGTATGTTGTGCCTTTATACAATCTAACACCTCCGGAAAATGTCTGTTTTGTGTTGAATAATGTATAGTCGGTTATAAATCTTGCCTCAAGGCCGGCGTTGCGGTATTTATCTGCATTCACATTTCTTGCATTGTATTGGCTTGTTGATCTATTGATGCTGTCTGCACTAATAATTCCACCTGCAGGTATATAACCCACACTATTCCTGTCGCCCCATATGCCGAATAATTTTACATTCAGTCTTGTATGTTCATTAAAATCATAATTTGCAATTATGGCAGCAGTAGTCCAGGTAATATCAAACCAGTTCCTGCTGCGGAAACTTTGTTTTATATCCTGTTGTATCTGTACATCTGTTAAGCCACCGGGTTGCTGGCTGCGGATATTTGAACGCATAACTTCAGTAGTTAAAGAGAATTTTTTATTGATCTTGTATGTAAATGTTCCAAAGCCAGAGTTGGTATAATATTCACTGTTCTTTCGGTATCCATCGGCATTGCGATGATCGAAGAATGCATAATAGTGATATTTAGCTGTTTTACCACCCACAGCATTGTAGCTGTTGAACAAGCCATTGCTGCCAACTGTCTGCTGTGTTTCAAATTCAAATTTTTTATTGATCTCACTGCCGTTGCGTAAAATATAATTAACGAGTCCGCCAAACTGCGGACCGTATTGTAATGCACCCTGGCCTCTTACAATTTCAATACGCTGTACAGCCTGTAACTGTGGATTATAATAAGCTTCAGGATAACCAAAGGGATCCGCAGCAATATCATAACCATTCTGGCGAACATTAAATTCCCAGCTGCGGTTGGGGCTTAAGCCTCTCGCTGCAATGCCTATTTGTATTCCGCTGCCATCACTTTCCCAGATATGAATGCCCGGCACTTTAGCAACTATCTGTCGCATATTGTTTGTAACCACATTACCTTTTACATTATCCAGTACGATCAAAGCATTCTTTTTTCCTGCGTAGATAGAAGTGCCGACAATTTCAGGTAGTTGCTGAATATCAGACTTACTGTTGCGCCCAACAACAGTTACATCGGGTAAATATTTATGATCCGGTTCTGTAGTATCTTTTAAAGGATTGTTTTTTTGTTGTGCAGTTAACGATAAACTCAAACCGAGTAATAAAATTGAAATATTGATTCTTAAAGCCATTTTTTATTTTTGATTGCAAAGTTGCAGACAAAATAAAAATAACAACTGCTTAATCGGGAAAAGCATTTACGGAAAAAGGAAAACTAGCGTAATAACAACTCACAGGGCTTGATGCCGGTATGTTTTTTAAACGCAGTAGAAAAATGAGATATGGATGAATAACCTAATAATAAAGATACTTCAGTTACGCTTAGGCCTTTTTCGTACAATAAATATTTAGCATGTTCCATTCTCTGACTTTGATAAAAGTCAAAGATGGTAGTACCGAAAATTTCTTTAAAACCTTTCTTTAAATAACATTCATTGATAGCAACCTTACGGCTGAGCGCCTTAATGGTAATGGGTTCGCCAATATGCTGCAATAAAACTTCCCTTGCTTTAATGATCTTTTCCCTATCCTCGGCATTTTGTAAAAACTTGCAGGTAAATTCTGTTTCTTTATCATCGCCCAACATGCAATCCATACTGTACAAAAGCAGTATCTGTGTTTGTGCGTTAATAAAAATATTCTCCCGGGTGTCAGTGTAAGTATGATTCAGCAACGCTTCAATAGCAGTTCTTGTTTTGCCGCAAAGCGGTAATTGCTTTGAAAAGGAAACTTTATGCCTGAAAGAGAGTACATTTTCTGTTAAGCCCGGTTCGGTACTGTTATTGGTAAACTGCGTTAAATAATTAGGCTTAAAACTAAAGCTCACAACATCCACGCTGTCTACTTTTTCAATACAGCTTTTGCTGGTATTAAATTTACAAAAATCACATTCAGTTTGTTTTTGCCTGCAATACACGTTGCCGCTAACACAGAATTTAAGTTCAAGGTAATTGGCGGCTGGGTTGTTCTTTTCAACATGATATACCAGAATTCCTGTATCATCTATATTCCATTGAGGTTGTTTTTTATACCTGTTTATGGAATAATGCACTGAGCCTGGTACGGTACGGTCCACATGTAGCAATACATCCAGGTCCTCCTGTAAAAGGGGTTGGCGGTGTGCAATGCTTAATATGTCTGTTTGATCTTTCATGTAAAAATTCACCGGCAAAGATACAGATAATGTTTAAACAATGAAAGTAAAATAAACTGAGGCTTGGTGTTTTAATGTTATGTATTGCCTGTTAAATGTTACGCTGATTATACTGTTTTCAATAAACAAAAAAAGGCCAAGTCCCATAGTAAAAATCACCCTAAATAAACCCCTGATAATTGCCTGAAACGCCTGTTTTTTAGTTACCTTCGCCCGAATCTTAATTTTACTAATTAAAAGAGATTTAGAACTACTATATGAGCACAGAAACAGCAGCAGTTCCAGGCCCGGCCAACACGGGTTATGGCGCAGACAGTATCCAGGTTTTAGAAGGTTTAGAAGCAGTAAGAAAAAGGCCCGCCATGTACATTGGTGATATCGGTGTAAAAGGCCTGCATCACCTGGTGTATGAAGTGGTAGATAACTCTATTGATGAGGCACTCGCCGGGCATTGTAAAAACATCACTGTAACCATTAATGAAGATAATTCGATCACGGTAGAAGATGATGGCCGTGGTATTCCTACAGGCATGCACACCAAAGAGAACAGGAGTGCGCTGGAAGTGGTAATGACCGTTTTACATGCCGGGGGTAAATTTGATAAGGATTCTTATAAAGTTTCAGGCGGTTTACATGGTGTGGGTGTTAGTTGTGTAAATGCATTGAGCAGCAAATTGCATGTGGTTGTTAACCGTGATGGTAAAACATTTGAGCAGGAATATGCCAAGGGAGTGCCTCAATATACCGTAAGAGAGATCGGTAAATCTGATACACATGGTACCACCGTTCAATTCTGGCCCGATACATCTATTTTTATTGCCAGTGTTTACAACCGTGAAATATTAGAAGGGCGCTTAAGGGAATTGTCTTTCTTAAATAGAAGGATAACCATTCATATTAGTGACCTGAGGGAGAAAGAGGAAGATGGATCAACCTACTCAAAAACATTTTACAGCGAAGGTGGTATTGTAGAGTTTGTAGAAATGCTGGATAAAAATGCAAACCGAAATCCTTTGCTCCCTACCGTGATCTATTGCGACGGGCACGACGTTGCCAGCAATGTGGTGGTAGAGGTTGCCATGATCTACAATACAGGTTACCAGGAGCACCTTTTCAGTTATGTAAATAATATTAATACTATTGAAGGCGGAACACACGTAGCGGGCTTTCGTAGGTCAATAACCCGTGTGTTTAAAAGCTATGGCGAAAAAGAAGGCATGTTTGAAAAGGCCAAGGTGGAAATAGAAGGGGATGATTTTCGTGAAGGTTTAAGCGCCATCATTTCTGTTAAGGTACCCGAGCCACAGTTTGAGGGTCAAACTAAAACCAAGCTGGGTAATAACGAAGTAATGGGTGTTGTAGATAGTACATTAAGCAGAGTTTTAACAGCTTTTCTGGAAGAGAATCCAAAGGATGCCAAGACCATTATTCAAAAAGTAATATTGGCTGCACAGGCAAGGGCAGCCGCTAAAAAAGCACGGGAAATGGTACAGCGTAAAAGTGTACTTACCGGCGGCGGATTACCAGGTAAACTGGCCGATTGCAGTGATAAAGACCCTCAACGTTGTGAACTTTACCTGGTGGAGGGAGACTCGGCGGGTGGTACAGCTAAACAGGGCCGTGACAGAAGTTACCAGGCCATTCTTCCCTTACGTGGTAAGATATTGAACGTGGAGAAAGCTATGGAACATAAGATATACGACAATGAAGAGATCCGGAATATGTTCACCGCTTTGGGAGTTAAGATAGGTACGCTTGAAGACCCTAAAGCGCTGGATCTATCAAAATTGCGTTATCACAAGCTGATCATTATGACGGATGCCGATGTGGATGGCAGCCATATAGCAACTTTGATCTTGACTTTTATTTTCCGCTATATGAAAGAACTGGTGGAGCAGGGCTATGTATTTATTGCACAACCTCCATTATATCTTGTTAAAAAAGGAAAGGAACAGGCTTATGCATGGAACGATGAAGAACGCAAAGCATTGATCAAACTATACGGACAAGGTAAAGATGAAAGTGTGAATACACAGCGTTATAAGGGCCTGGGAGAGATGAATGCTGAACAGCTTTGGGAAACAACTATGAACCCGGCTACACGTACTTTAAAACAGGTTACGCTTGAAAGCTCGGCAGAAGCAGATCGTGTATTCAGTATGTTGATGGGAGATGAGGTTCCGCCACGCAGGGAATTTATTGAAACGCATGCTAAATATGCTAAGATAGATGTATAGCAACTGCTATTGTCTATATAATGTAAACAGCAGGCTAGTTAGCCTGCTGTTTACATTATAGCCCTAATTAAACTATTTTCCTATCTCGTATATTATAAAGCTTATAGGGTAAACCGCTGGGGGGTACAATTCAAAATAGAATGTTTTAGGATCCGTAGTTTGTGAATATAAAACTGCATTACGCTTATCGTCTCCATTGAAATCATTAGTCCCCCTGGAAGTAATAATAATCGGTTCTCCAACTATTTTGTGGTTTATACTAATGGATAGATAACCACCAATATTCTGCAACACTTCCCCATCAATTCCGTAACTGTTGGTTAATTTGTATCTGATCTCTCCGGTTGCAGGATCCTTTTTTGGCTCAAGGACACCGTAGGCAACTGGCTTTAATTTTTTAAGATCAGCCAGACTTTTATCTGCAACCTGCATCTGAGATTTTAATGCCACAATATCTTTTTGCACTTCTGAGGCTTTCATTGCAAGTGAAGTCGAAATTATTTTCAATTCCTGTACATCTTCCTTTAATTTCTTATTCTCTACCTTCATAATATTAAACTCATTCACAAGTTTGTTGAGCTTTATATTGGTAGTATCGGCAATTTTTATTTTAGACAGGTCTATTTGCAGATTTCCATTTTCTACATTGCCCTGTTTAGGCTTAATAGGTTCGGGCCTTTGTGCTTCACTGGACAGACTTAAGAATAAAGTTGATACAAGAAGCGCTAAAAATTTATTCATGTTTTTACATTTACTTAATTTAAAAATATAAATATAATTGAATCAAGCTATAAAATCATTTATGTTGCGAAACCAATTAATTTCTAATATGGTTTGCCGGATAACTCACCTTGTTGTTCTTAATTTTGAGGCGCCAAATACTGGGGCGGCGTTTAAAAAAGCTGTATTTCAAGCTAAAAATCAGCTTTTTTAAAAAAAATATTAATATATTTTATCACAGTTTTTAAGCGTCTTTGCCCTTTTTTTATTGTAACAGCACTATTGTTAATTGTAGGTACGCTGTTGTCACCTTTTAAAAGCTAAAGTATTGTCTGTTAAGCCTTTTGTACAGCTTTAGTCCGGTATCAAATAATATGAGTATAAAAAAACAGCTTATTTTAAGTGTAAAATATTAAAAATAGGGGTTGGGGATAAAGAGGCCATTTCAAGCTGTTTTCAAGCTAAGCTACGTAGTGGGTTTTTGCTAAAATCAATATATTTAGTAGCTTGTATCACGAAGCTTACTACTTCAAACAATATTTACTAACCATAAATTCATTAAAATGTCAAACATGTTAACAGCCTATTGCATGAAAACAAAGGAAAAAAATTGTCCGATGCACGATGCAGTAATAACTAAAACTTCCCGTGGCGGCTATATGGCCCAGGGTAATGATGGAAAAGGCAACAAAATGACCACTATGCTTAGCGAAGCTACCGCACTGGAAGCCGTTAAAAACGGTGTGGCTAAAAAAGCCTGGTAAAAATTAACGCTTAAATTATTAAAGGTCATCTGCCCCGGCGGATGACCTTTCTTGTTTTTATGAGATCATTTTACAGATAAATATAGCGGGTTGAATAAAAGTCTTAATTTTCGAAGTACCTCTACTAATTGTTTTATGAAAAGAACAGGTATAATTGTATTGCTGTTGTTGGTTGGGTATGGTGGTCAGGCGCAAATAAATATTTATTCAGCACTCACTATACCCGATTCTTTAAAAAAAGATGCTAATATAGTTGTACGGGAAGAAAGTATTAAACTTGTGATTAAAGATAAGAATACAGCCAGGTATGATGTTCATCAGGTATTTACTTTGCTGAACGAGCAGGCTAAAGCGGATCTGAATTTTGTTCAATATTCTGATAAGTTCCAAGTATTGGAGGATGCAGAAATAAAACTGTATGACCTGTCAGGGAATCAGAAAAGTACCTGGACAAAAAAACAAATGAATACAGGAAAATATGGTGATGATCTGGTACCCGACGGGAAGTATACTTATTTTGCGGTTAATGCAGCATCTTACCCCATTACATTAGAAATTAATTACAGCATAAAATATAAAGGCATTTTTCATTTGCCGACTTACGAGTTTCAATTACCGTGGCAATCTGTACAACATTCAGTTTTTGAATTAGAAACTCCTTCAGATTTGGGAGTAAGATATAAGCTCGTAAATACAGATCAAAAACCCAAAATAAGCAAGGACGGAAACAAAGAAATTTATACCTGGGAATCAAAAAATTTAAAAGCATATAAACTTGAAAAGCATAGCGGGTCTCCCAATTCCTATGTTCCGGCAGTTTTTATTGGCCCTAATAAATTTCAGCTGGATGATTATGCCGGTGACATGACAAGCTGGAAAAATTATGGATTATGGTTTAATGAGCTGTATGCAAAAGTATCAGGCCTTCCTGAAGCCCGGAAGCAATTTTACAGGGAGATGGTAAAAAATGCTTCCACCGATAATGAGAAGGCTACCATACTGTATAATTATATGCAGAATAACATGCGCTATGTAAGTATACAACTTGGTATTGGTGGCTTAAGACCTTTCCCGGCAAGTTTTGTGGAAGAAAAAAAATATGGTGATTGCAAGGCATTGAGCAACTATTTAAAGTCTGCATTAGATGCAGTAGGTATTAAATCCAATCTAATTATTATTTACCGGGATTATGAACCAAAGATCGTAGATGAAAAATTTCCGATGAATGATTTTAACCATGTTATACTTTGTGTTCCTCAAGCGAAAGATAGTATATGGCTTGAGTGTACAAGTACTACTTTACCTTTCGCCAGCCTTGATGAAACAACATTAAGCCGTAAAGGGGTAATGATAACTGATAATGGTGGCGTATTGGTAAACACGCCCCCCAGTAATTACAAAACGAATTCTGAAACTGTCAACACGGTGATTGATGTTACCGAGGAGGGGGGAGCGAAAGTAAAAATGAATTATACAATTTTTGGCGAGGTTAGGGATAAAATACTGATGCGTTTCCATGATATGAAAGACGATGAAAAGCGTAAGTTTTTTATTACGAATATGGATATTAAGCAGCCAGATAATCTCGAAATAAATAATTCAAAAAATAAAGACAATCCTTACCTGGTTACTGCCAAAATGGAATACGAAAAGATCTATTCCTTTAATGCAGGTAATAAGCTTTTTTTTGAAACCAGGCTTTATCCCATTTTTGATAAAGAGATTCCCGAATACGAAAAGCGGATGAGGGATTATTATTTTACCTATCCCTATCAAGCTATGGATACCACTATCTATAAATTCCCTGCTGGATTTTCTTTGGAAACTATGCCGAAAAACAAATCTATACAGTTTCCGTTTGCACAATTTACCTGTACATATACCTGGGATGCTGCTACACATACACTTACTTCCACAACAGCATTGCAAATAAAAGACCGGGTAATTAAAGCTGCGGATTATCCCAAGCTACTTGACTTCAAAAAACAGGTAATGGCTGATGTAAATGAAAAAATTGTGATGAAGAGAGAGTAATTTATTTCATAGTGCTCTTTTTCATCTTATCTAAAAATGAAAATAAATCATTCATGGTTCGTATGCTTTCAACCACTAATATCCCATTTTTACCCACCTGTTTTAATTTGCCTTTATTGGTGCCGGTTTGTAAAAATAAAAGTATACTATTAAAAATTTCACTTTGAAAATAAGGGGAGTCGGGATTACTTACAAAAAAGCATTTCAGCGTTTCATTCTTTAAAAACATTTTTTCAAAACCCAGTTCCACAGCAATTTTCCTGCAGCGTACCGTGGTAAACAGATCCTCCACCTGGCCCGGTATCGGCCCAAACCTGTCGGTCATTTCAGTATAAAAAGACTGCAGGTCTCCTTCAGTTTCGCAATTATCTAAACGGCTGTATAGTGATAATCTTTCAGTGATGCTTTCTACATAGCTATCAGGTATTAAGATCTCCAGGTCGGTATCAATGCTGCAGTCGGTAACAAAATCATCCTGTTGCTGAATTTCAGCTTTGAAGAGATCTTTAAACTCGGTTCTCTTTAATTCACGGATAGCCTCATCTAATATCTTCTGGTACATTTCAAAACCGATCTCTGCAATAAAGCCACTTTGTTCGCCACCCAGCATATTACCTGCTCCACGTATGTCCAGATCTCTCATCGCTATCTGGAAACCACTGCCCAGGTCGCTGTATTGCTCCAATGTATTTAAACGCTTACGGCTGTCAACAGGTAAGGTACTCATTGGCGGAGCAAATAAATAGCAGAATGCTTTTTTGTTACTGCGGCCAACCCTTCCCCTTAGCTGGTGCAGGTCGCTCAATCCAAATTGATGGGCATTATTTACAATAATGGTATTTACATTCGCAATATCTACACCACTCTCTACAATATTTGTACAAACAAGTACATCGTATTTTTTATCCATAAAATCCAGGATAGTATCTTCCAGCTGATCTCCATCCATTTGTCCATGTGCATAGGCAATACTTACATCAGGGCAAAGCCCCTGTATAAAACCTTTCATTTCTGCCAAACCATTTACCCGGTTATGTATAAAGAAAACCTGCCCGCCTCTCTCTGTTTCGTAATAAATAATATCTCGTATAGCATCTTCATTAAAAACCATTACCTCGGTTTGAATCGGCTGCCTGTTCGGTGGTGGCGTATTGATGATACTGAGGTCCCTGGCACCCATCAAACTAAATTGCAATGTGCGTGGAATGGGGGTTGCAGTAAGCGTTAAGGAATCAACTGTAATTCTAAGTTGTTTTAATTTTTCTTTTGCAGCCACACCAAATTTCTGTTCCTCATCAATGATCATAATGCCCAGGTCTTTAAACTTTACATCCTTGCTCAATAATGCATGTGTGCCGATAATGATATCTATTTTTCCTTCTGCCACTTTTTGTAAGGTTTCTTTTTTTTCTTTGGCAGATTTAAAGCGGTTGATAAAGTCAACAGTAACCGGAAAATCTTTTAACCGGTCGCCAAATGTTTTAAAATGTTGATAAGCAAGAATTGTTGTTGGCACCAATACGGCAGCCTGTTTACCATCGCAGCAGCTTTTAAATGCAGCACGTATGGCTATCTCTGTTTTGCCAAAACCAACATCGCCACAAACCAGCCTATCCATCGGCGATGGCTTTTCCATGTCACGCTTTACATCCTCTGTTGCCTTACCCTGGTCGGGTGTGTCTTCATAAATAAAGCTGGCTTCCAGTTCCGTCTGCATATAATTATCCGGGCTATGTGCAAAACCTTCCTGGCTTTTTCGCTGGGCATATAATTTAATCAGGTCGGTAGCAATATCTTTTACCTGTCTTTTGGTTTTATCTTTTAGTTTGTTCCAAACATCACTGCCTAATTTGTTCATCTTAGGCACAGTTCCTTCTTTACCACTATACTTCCCTATTTTATGTAAAGAAGAAATATTTACATATAACAGGTCGCCATCTTTATATTGAATACGTACCGCTTCCTGCATACGTCCATTCGCCTCTATCTTCTGTAAGCCGCTGTACACACCAACTCCATGATCAATATGGGTTACATAATCGCCCGGCTGTAATTCTCTCAGCGTTTTTAAAGTGAGCGCCTTATTCTTACTGAAGGCCTGTTTTACTTTGTATTTATGGTAACGTTGAAATATCTGGTGATCGGTATAGCAAACTGTTTTAAGATCATCATCAATAAATCCTTCGTGAATAGAAGTAGGAATGGGAATAACATTTACTTCAGCCTTCAGGTCAGTAAAAATTACATGCAACCGCTCTAATTGTTTTGGATTTTCGGCAAACAGGTAAATGTTGTATTTTTTTTCTTCGAATTCTTTCAGGTTTTTTATCAGCAGATCAAACTGACGATTAAAAGCAGGTTGTTCTTTAGTGTTGAAGTCAATACGTTGTTCTTTTTTTGCGAAGTAAGCTTTGCTGCCAAACTCAATAATATGACGCTGTAATGCCTGTTTTTCAATTGTTGCAGCATTTATAAAATCCGTTTCTACTACTGCTGTCTTCGATTGGTAATTGTCTTCTTCTTCTGTAGCTGCAATGCTTAGAGGATTTTGTGCCAGCAATTCCAGATAAAGCTGCAGGTCTTCTTCCTGCTGCTGAATTTTTTCTTTGATAAAATCCCAGTCTTCACTCCATACCACAGTGTTCTCAGGCAAGAACTCCATTATGGAAACTTTCTCACCCGAATCAAACTGGGTTTCAACATTAGGAATAATATTTACCTGTAATAATTTTCTTTCGCTCAACTGGTTTTCGGGGTCAAATATGCGAATGCTGTCAACCTCGTTGCCAAACAACTCTATGCGGTAAGGTTTTTCATTTCCAAAGGAATAAATATCCAGGATACCGCCACGTACTGCAAACTGCCCCGGCTCATATACAAAGTCGGTACGGGTAAAACCATAGCCAACAAACTTCTCGTAAATGCTGTTGGTATCAATGGTATCGCCCTGTTTAATAGAGATGATGTTGGCTGAAAGTGTTTTGGGCAATACTACTTTTTCAAACAAAGCTTCTGGGTAAGTGATAATTGCGCCAACTCTTTCACCTAATGGATTTGAAAACCTTGTGAGGCATTCAGTACGTAACATTACGTGGCTGGCATTCAGGAGCCGGTAATTTTTTTTATTCTTAAATGATGAAGGAAAGTAAAAAAGATTCAATGCACTGGTAATGTTCTCCAATGTATTGTGAAAATAAGCAGCTTCTTCTGCATCCCGTAGAATAATAAGGTGGTTTAATTGAGAGGCTGTATCATGGTTAAAAACAGCTGAAACCACAAAAGGAGTTGAACTGCCATGAAGGTCTTTAAGTTGAATTTGTTGAGGTTGGGATGCAGTGATCCTGTCCACTATTTTAAAACAGCGGCTGTCATTTGCATATTCATTCAACAACATTTCCAAATTCATCAGGGCGGCAAAGATAGGTCGAATAAAAAATGCGTACACATTCTGTTTAAAATTGCAATATGAAGGCCAACTAAAACGTTAATAGTACGGCTTGTCAAAGGTTTTATGTATATTTTTGTGTAGCAATTATGCCTGGCAAAATCCAATGGCAATTTAACTAAATGAAAAAATTCTATTCTTTCTTATTTTTTGTGATCCTGTTATTGAGATATGTAGCAGTAAGCGCCCAAAATAATGATATGCCTGTTCGGTTTGCAGCTGGCAATTTTGTTACAGGTAATAATATTCAACGTCAAAGTTTTAATCCTGCCGGCCTCCAGGCTTCTCTGTATAAGAGTAATTATTATGTTTTGGTTCAGTTTTTAAATTTACCATCTCCACAGGTTCAAAATAATTTAAGAATGGCGGGGCTTGATCTTGAAACCTATTTACCCG
>JAYUYX010000225.1:0-9024 GCA_043752205.1 Chitinophagaceae bacterium | reverse complement strand
ATAATGATCATACCTATTAAAACAACAAGCCAAACGGCTACAAACACCTTGCTGGCGGGTATGCCCCAGGCTATAGGCATTGTCTTGCATCCGTACTTTTTGTCACCCTCTATATCTTCAAGATCTTTTACTACCTCCCGTATCAATGATATTACAAATGCAAAGCCTGAATATAAAAAAGATATACGGATGAAACGGTTATTGTAAAGTTCAAGAAATGTATCCCCGCATGAAGTACAATAGAATGATTTGTAATAGCATAAAAAACATACCATAACCACCCAGGCAGTTAAGGCTGAAATTAAAATATTGCCCCACAGTAATTTTTTTTTCAGGCTGATGGAATAACCAAAGAGTAAAAAAGCACATGCAACATTTGAAAAGCCAAGCCAGAAAGTAGATGAGCGTAGATCAATATAAAAACTGATAAGAATAGCGGCAAAAGAGAACAGGATATGCATAAGGATTGCCCACCTTCTTTTAATGATCTTATCAATAACGATACGCTCCGGTTTATTTACCTGGTCAATATTGAGATCGAAATAATCGTTGATGATGTAGCCAGCTGCGGATATTAGAACTGATGCTACAATAAGCAGCAGAAAATGCACGGTTTGAAAATGCGTATAAATTCCTTTTGCA
Organism: Chitinophagaceae bacterium; assembly: GCA_043752205.1. GTDB lineage: Bacteria > Bacteroidota > Bacteroidia > Chitinophagales > Chitinophagaceae > Ferruginibacter. Next base: position 8,382 of record JAYUYX010000225.1, on the reverse strand, counting down.
TAAAGTGGTTGAACCAGCGAAAAATAAAACAGCACCTGGGTTACTGAGATCATAACCAGGTTGGGCCAGCGTATCAATCTTAAAAATGCGGTGAATAATTTCATGAGATCTTTCTGTGGCGAAAATACGCATTGAAAATCAAAAAGCTGTTTTACCTTGAAGCAACTGTGGTATCAAGGTCCCAATGTCCGTTAAGCTTTAATACTTTTTCAATCACATCCCTGGCACAGCCTTCACCACCTTTAACAGGAGAGATATAATGTGATACCACTTTTATTTCAGCAACTGCATCTGCCGGGCAACAGGGTAAACCTGTTAATTGCATGGGTGTGTAATCCGGTATATCATCTCCCATAAATAATACCTCATCCCAGTTTAATTCATGGGTGTTAACATAGTCAGTAAGTTTTTCTTTCTTATTGTCAATTTTCAAAAAGCAATCGGTTACGCCAAGTTTTTGCAGTCTTTCCTGTACGGCATCGGATGTGCCACCCGAAATGATAACAACCTTGTACCCTTTTTTTACCGCAAGTTGCAAAGCATAGCCATCTTTAATATTCATCCGCCTGGCCATCTGTCCATCGTTCAATATTAATAGAGTGCCATCGGTGAGTACACCGTCAACATCAAAAACAAATGTTTTTATGGCCTTAAATTTTTCGAGAACGTTCATTTGAATTTGGTTTAGGAAAGTTTAGATTGTTTAGAAGGTTTAAAATGGTTTAAGCTGTTTTAAAAATTTAGGGTGTTAAACCTATAATCTCTAAAACTAAACTTTCTCCACATTCTAAACCTACTTCTGGTTATCTCTCCATTCGTACACCCAACTGCTTTGTATCATTTCCAGGTGTCCTTCATTGCTTTCTTCTGGCTTGCCTTCAAACTTAGGAATTTCCAATACCCATTTAAGGAGGTCGGTAAAACGGATACGGTAGATCTTGCTTTCGCCAAAATCATCGCCGAAACGTTCATACAGTTTCATTGCAATGTCTTCGTAATCATTCCAATGTATGGGAGGCTCAAAAGTCATAGTTATTTAATTTGATGATTGGCTATTCGCCCAAAAACTGTGTCTGATCCGGTAGTGTTACTGATATTTCTCCATCTCCATCCTGTAAAACACACTGGCAACCCAAACGTGAATTTATACGGGGGCTTACTGCCCTGTCAATAAAATCTTCTTCTTTATCACTTAACTCTTCTAAAAATTCATCTCCCTGCTGCACATAAATATGACAGGTGCTGCAGGCGCAAACACCTCCACAATTATGGTGCAATTCAATATCATTCTTTAATGCAACTTCTAATATAGACTGATCGGATTCAATTCCGGTTAATGTTATTGGTTCAAGGCCCTTCTGTTCAAACTTAAATGTTATACTATACATAATTACTGCAAATTTCGGGTTGCAAACCTACTTTAAATTACCAATTAAGGAAAATCTAAATTGGTAAGGTCATAACCTTAAATTTGTAAAGTAAAAAGGATTCATTAATTTTCGTATCAACCAATTAACCCTAGCAACATGTATGTACGTTCCAGAATATTCTTTTTTGCCTTCATGCTTGTTACAATCCCAGGCTTACATTCCTGCAATAGTAAGGACAGTAAAGACACAGGAAAGAATACGAAAGACAGTACTACGACATCTTTAAAAAAAGAAAAAAAGAAAGACCGGAAAGCAACATATGACCGGCCTCCCATTATAAATATTGTGGATACGCTGACTCCTAAACGGATTGTGATCTACAGTAAGGACAGTGCTGCAACATTTGAGCGCATCAGTACAAAGCTGGGTAATATATATGCTGTAAAATTGGCTGAATACATTAAAAAGAATAATCTTAAAACTGCAGGCGCCCCTATGGCCTGGTATAAAAAGCAAAAAGCACCATACTTTTTTGAAGCCGGTATTCCCGTAAATAAAAAAGGAGCTAAGGCTGTGGCTGCCGTACAGGTAAGAGATTTGCCTGCCGGAAAAGCTGTAATAGCACATTTTTTTGGGCCCTTTAATTTGTTGCCACAGGGTTATGATGCAATTAAAGAATGGATGAAAGACAATAAGAAAGTTGGTGCAGGCGCTCCTTATGAAATATACATAACCGACCCTATAGATAAGAAAGGTAAGCCCGTTGATCCGTACAAAATACAAACTGATATTATCTTCCCTATTAAATAGATCAGCCTTTCATAATGCTATCGGTAAGCTTAAGGTAGATGTACTTGAGTTTTGGATGATCGGATAACAGACGCAGGTGTTTATCTAAAGTAAATACATCTTTCCGGGCAGCCGGCCCGGTTTGTACCGTTGCGGGAGAAAGTGTTTCAATACGGGCAGCAGTTTCTTTTATTAACGGCAGCAAAAGTTTAAAATCAATTTTTTCCTTTGCACAAAATTCTTCTGCCAACGCATATAAATGATTGGTAAAGTTGCTTACAATAACTGCTGCTACATGTAATTTCAATCTTTCGTCATCATCAGCTTTTGCAATGTTGGACGATATTGTTCTTGCAAAATCTTCCACCAGCGTTTTAATTTCTTCGGTATTGCCGTCAATTAAAAAAGGGATGTCATTGTTATACATTATTTCTTTGCGGAGACTTTGCAATGGATAGAGTACACCATAATTAACAGACATATCTTTCAGCACATCTTTGGGTACAGAACCTGCGGTATGAAGTACCAATTTGTTTCCCAGGTTAATACTGTTATTCAATTCATATAATGCAGCGTCTATAACAGATACCAGGTATAATTCTGCATCTTTATTAATGGTTCCGGTATAATCTGCATGGTCACAATGCAATTCGTTGGCAAGCGATTTGGCATGTGCGGTATTACGGCTTACTACCTGCATTATTGTGTGACCGTTCTTTTGTAGCAACCTGCCAATAACAGTTGCTACATTTCCCGAACCGATAATTACAATCTGCATATCTTAACTTTGCATGTATTATGAAACTCACACAAAGGTTAGCAATTGGATACGTACAAACAAAATTTAAATTATTAAGCATAATATCTAAAAGAAAGACTGCGGAAAAGGCTTTTGAGGTGTTTGGTACCCCTTTTTTAAAATCAATACGTAAGGTGCCACTTAAGAATGCCGAAACCATATCTTTTCATTTGAACAATAAAAAAGTTAATGGATACCGCTGGAATCATCCACAACCAAAAAAAGCAATGATATTGCATGGCTTTGGTTCGGCAGCCCATAAATTTGAAGAATATGCACACCTGATGATAGCTGCTGGCTATGAAGTACTTGCCTTTGATGCGCCTGCACATGGTGATAGCGAAGGTGCCAGAACAAATGCGATAGAATATTGTGCCATGATAAAAGAAGTAGTGGCTGCATATGGACCGGTACAAAGCTTCCTGGCACATTCATTTGGGGGTATTTCATTAAGCCTTGCACTGGAAGAAATGCCACATGATGCCAGTACAAAAATTGTTTTTATTGCACCGGCCACCGAAACAACCTCCGCAGTTAATGGGGCCTTTAACATGCTTAAATTAAAGAATGAAATGGTGCGGCAGGAATTTGAAAAGATCATTTTTGAAGTAAGCGGAAAAAATACAGCATGGTTTTCCATGCGCAGGGCCATGCATAATATTAAGGCAACTGTGCTTTGGATACATGACGAAGATGATGATATTACTCCCTGGGCAGATGCATTAAAAGTAAAAGAAGACAACCATTCCAATATCAAATTCGTACTTACAAAAGGACTGGGGCACCGAAAAATTTACCATGATATTGATGTAAAAAATAAGGTGATAAAATTCCTTTAAATCACTAAGTTTCTGTTATCCCTCCAGAAGATTTATTTTGATTTTTCAATTTTAAAGTAATATTGCAGTATTCAAATTGGATTTTTTAAAATAAAACATACGGGGATATACTGTGGTGCAAATGCTGATAAAACCCTTTGCCACGTAATGTTTCAAAAGAATATAATACCTGAATATGGCTAAAAATCTGTTAATAGTGGAGTCTCCGGCAAAAGCAAAGACCATTGAAGCCATCCTTGGAAAAGACTTTGAAGTGAAGAGTTGTTTTGGCCATATCCGTGATCTTGTAAAGAACGATATGGGTATCGATGTTAAGAATAATTTTCAACCTACATATATAGTACCTCCCGAAAAGGAAAAAGTTGTAAGGGAATTAAAGAGCATTGCTAAAAATAGTGAAGTGGTTTGGCTGGCATCGGATGAGGATCGTGAAGGAGAAAGTATTAGCTGGCATTTAGCGGAAGTATTGGGATTGGATACAAAAACTACAAAGCGTATCGTCTTTCATGAAATTACCAAGCCTGCCATTTTAAAAGCTGTTGAAAATCCCCGTACCATTGATATGAATTTGGTAGATGCTCAGCAGGCAAGGCGTGTTGTTGATCGTATAGTTGGATTTGAACTAAGCCCCGTGTTATGGAGAAAGATAGGCATGAGTGGCGGGTTAAGTGCCGGCAGGGTGCAGAGCGTAGCAGTAAAATTAATTGTAGAAAAAGAAAGAGAAATAAACCAGTTTACCCCGGTGAGCAGTTTTAGGGTTGAAGCTACTTTGGCAGCCACAGATCTTAATAGCAGAACTGTTTCTTTTAAAGCCGAGGGAAATAAATACAGCCAGGAAGCCGATGCAGAAAAATTCTTGCAGAGTTGTATTGGAGCAAATTATACTGTAAAAGATATCCAGGTAAGGCCAGGTAAACGAACACCCGCTGCACCTTTCACAACTTCTACCCTGCAGCAGGAAGCCAGCCGTAAATTAGGATATGGTGTAACCAAAACCATGTTGCTTGCACAAAAATTATATGAAAGTGGTAAGATAACTTATATGCGTACAGATAGCGTTAACCTGGGCGATACTGCCATGGATGCTATTAAAAATGAGATCAACAGCAGTTTTGGTAATAAATACCTGCAGGTACGTAAGTATAAGAACAAAAATGAAAGTGCACAGGAAGCGCATGAGGCCATACGTCCAACATACATGGAAAATAAATCTGTAGATGATATGGATTTAAACAGGTTGTACGAGTTGATATGGAAAAGAACCATTGCCTCCCAGATGAGCGATGCAGAACTGGAGAATACAACAGCAAAAATAAATATCAGTACAAACCTGCCTACCGGACAGGCAGGCAACGAGGAATTGACTGCCAGTGGCCAGGTAATAAAATTTGATGGTTTCTTAAAAGTTTACCTGGAAAGTACCGATGATGATGATACAGATGAAAAAGATGACAGCCGTCTGCCTAATTTAACTGTGGGACAAAACCTGGCATTTGAAAAAATGACAGCTACCGAAAGATTTACCAAACATGCTGCACGTTACACAGAAGCCTCGCTGGTAAAGAAGTTGGAAGAATTGGGTATTGGCAGGCCAAGTACCTACGCTCCTACTATTTCTACCATTATTAAAAGAAATTATGTAGAGAAAAAAGATAAGGAAGGCGTAAAAAGAGATTTTCGGGTATTACGGTTACAACATGATGAAGTAAGAAAAATAACAGACCAGGAAAATACCGGTGCCGAAAAATCAAAACTGTTTCCAACAGATCTGGGTTTGGTAGTTACCGATTTTTTAAGTCTGCATTTTGATAAGGTGATGAATTATTCTTTTACTGCTGAAATTGAAAAAGAATTTGATGAAATTGCCGATGGCAAAATGAAGTGGAATAAAATGGTAGGAGATTTTTATACACCTTTTCATGAAGGGGTTGAACATACATTAGAAAATGCAGAACGTGCTGTAGGCGAAAGAGCTTTAGGTACAGATGCTGCAACAGGCAAAGCCATCATAGCAAGGATGGGCCGCTATGGCCCCATGGTACAGATAGGTGTTGCCGAAGGCGATGAAAAACCAAAGTTTGCCAAACTGAAACCATCGCAAAGTATTGAAACCATTACGATGGAAGAAGCGCAGGAATTATTTAAACTCGGTGCTCCTTTAGGCGAACATGAGGGCCTTGAAATATCAGTAAACATTGGCCGCTTTGGCCCTTACATAAAATTTGGTGAGCAGTTTATATCCCTACCAAAAGGTGAAGAGCCTTCGGGTGTTAGTTTTGAGAGAGCAATAGAAATAATAAATGCTAAAAAGTTTGAGGATGCCCCCATTGGTTTTTACGATGAAAAACCGATCACCAAGGGCAAAGGCAGATTTGGCCCATTCATCAAATGGAACGATATGTTCATCAATGTTCCTGCCCGTTATCATTTTGAGGAACTTAGCCAACAGGATTGCAATGAACTCATTGAAAAGAAAATAGCAAAAGAAGCAACCCGTTTTATTCAACAATGGCCCGAAGAAAAGATTGCTATAGAAAATGGCCGCTGGGGCCCGGAAGCTGTGTACAATAAAAAACGACTCCGTTTACCCAAAGGAAAATATACTGCAGAGGCTTTAGCCACCGTTAGCCTGGAGGAAGTAAAGGCCATGATATTGGCACAGGACCCGAAAGCTTTTGATAAGAAGAAAGCAGCGGTAAAGAAAAAAGCAGCGGTTAAAAATGCGGCGAAGAAGAAATAATTTTTGGCACGATCATCTGTACCTTGATTGAGTTGTATATTTTTTACTTAGGCGTAGATCGTGACGATCAATTGTAATCTTGTATAGTTAGATATTGATCAGAAAATGATTATACAACCAATAACGCAAATACAAACGTTACCTGCAAGGCCAAATGATACAGCACACAAAAAATGAAAAACCGAATTATTGGATTTGACTTGGCAAGAGCCTACGCAATTTTTGGAATGTTTATTGTGAACTTTCGTTTTTGCTTTGGCGACTTTCAGGACAAACGACCCCTTGGACACTTCCTTAACCTTTTTGTAGGTAACTCAACTTCTATTTTCATCATACTTGCAGGAATGGGAGTATCGTTAATGACAAATAGATCTGAATACAACAGTTCGGATAAAACAAAAATTAAATCAATAATTTTAAAACGTTCTTGGTTTCTTTTTGCAATGGGGCTTTTACTTTATAATTGGTGGCCTGGTGACATCTTACACTTTTATGGTGGCTATATGCATTTTGCTGCATTTCTACTATTTGTTCCAAAACGTTATTATTTATGGACTGCATTATTTGCTATTTTAATTTTTCATTTATTACTTTTAGTAATACCTATTAACACAAGTTGGGACTTTACAACATTTAAATATGCCGACTTTTGGAGTCCTATTGGATTTTTGCGAAACACATTCTACAATGGCTGGAATTCTATATTTCCTTGGTTGTGCTATTTTATGTTAGGGATGTGGTTGGGAAGACTTAATTGGCTGGATAAAAAAATAATAAAGAGGACATTCGTTTTTGGACTTATTATTCTTTTGGTTTTTGAAGGACTACGATTTGTCGTAAAAAACAATGAACAATATTGGAAATATTGGGATTATATTATGAGCGACTATTTTCCTGCATACATTCCTTATATAGCTATTACTACAGGCTTTGCTTTAATGGCAATTTCTATTTGTATGTTTTTAGGCAACAAGCTACCTGAAAATAAAATTATTTCTCTTCTAGCTAAAACAGGTCAAATGACTTTATCACACTACATAATTCATTTGACTCTTGGAATGATTGTTCTATCCAAATTGACAAAGAAAAATTACACGGGATATTTAACCACTGAAAATCCAACAGCCCCGATTTATATTTTAATTTATGCGACGATTTTTTTTATTGCAAGTATAATATTTAGTTATTTTTGGAGCAAGAAATTTAGGAATGGGCCTCTTGAAACAATTATGAGAAAAATATCAGGTTAACAAGAAGCTCAGCACATCACATTTGGCGTGTACTTTAATCAACATTCTGGACATAACCTGGAAATTAAAAATGACAGACGAACAAAAATTCAAAAACATGGCTGCTCAACTTCGCAAACCTGAAGGCGAAGATGGAATTAAAACTGCAGACATGATGAGTAAAGGAAATATGCATATCATTCAGGATACATTTAAATCCCTGGATGCAGAAGCAGACGACAATATTTTGGAAATAGGAATGGGTAATGGCTTTTATGTGAAAGAAATTTTAAAAAAATCTGAAAGCATTAATTACACAGGATGCGATTATTCAGCATTAATGGTTCAGGAATCGGAAAGGCTAAATGCCAATTGGATCTCTAAAGGAAAAGCAAGATTTATACATTCAAATATTACATCTCTCCCTTTTGAAAATAATGAGTTCAACAAAATTTTTACAATCAACACGCTTTACTTTTGGGATAATGAAATAGATGCATTAACTGAAATAAAAAGAATACTGCAACCAAATGGGATATTTATTATTGGCTTTCGCCCTAAACACCAAACAGAAAAATATCCATTTACTAAATACGGGTTCAACCAATTTTCAAAA
>JAYUYX010000224.1:0-9027 GCA_043752205.1 Chitinophagaceae bacterium | reverse complement strand
CTCAATAGCAGGGTTGTTTTCATCATAACCTTTAGGGGGCCTTACCAGCACATCATTACTTATTAATCCTTTCTCAAAAATTTTTAGAAAATACTTATTCTTGATTATTTTATTCCAGTCTGTAAAATTGTAATCAATTTCCTGCCGTATACCTGCTAATACCTGCGGCTCCGGCACCCAGATACCCCCGGCTGCCATACTATTGCCCGGCTCTATATGTAAATAATAGCCTGCCCCGCTGCCTTTTTTGCCAGCCATATTGAAATAGCAGGCCATATTATTTTTGTAGGGCTTTTTATTTTTACTAAAACGCACATCCCTGTTAATGCGGAAAACACAATCCTTTACAGCGAGTTGACCGATGGGTGGATCAAACCGGCCAATTGCATTGATCAGTTGCTGCACCATATTATAGAAGTCTGCCTTTGCAGTTTCATATTCATTGCGGTGTTCATCAAACCATGGTTTGTTATTGTTTTTTTGCAGATTTTTTAAAAATTGTAAAGTTTTTTGTTGAAGCATAGAAACCATATGGTGTGAATCACGAATGTAATAAATAAAAAAAAGGAATCGTCAATAGTGAAGATTCCTTTTTTTAAATTGATTTTCCTCTTACTTGATCCGTCCCCAATTTTCGCCACTTTTAATGCGGTACAATGTCATTTCACTCACTTTATATTTTGCAGCAAGCTGCTTATAAGTAATTTTTCTTTTTGGATTTTTTATGATGTCTTTAATGGTCTTTACCTGTGTAGCATTGAGTTTTAAGCCAACTGTCCTATTGGCCTGTCTTTTTTTATAGGCAATTTTTTCTGGACTGTTTTGCTGGTGAGAACTTACGGTGTCTAACGTAGCCCACTTTAAATTCTTATAATGATTGTCTTTCTTCTTATGGTTAACATGGATAACGTATTTATTTTTAGGGGAAGGTTTTTTGCAAAAATGTTTTGCTACTTCACGATGAATATAAATGGTGCCATTATTTCCCTCAATATGCAGGTTCAATGTTTTGTAACCTGAGGTTAAAGAGCCATTCAATAATTTTCCATCTTTTAAAATATCCAGGTTGTAACTGGCAGCCCTGCCATGAGATGAAACTGCATATTTTTTACGAAGTTGTTTATAGCCTGTGAAGAGTATTTGTTTCCAAATTTCCCCGGCATTTTTTTTAATCATAGCAATATGATTTAAAAAGTAAAATGGGCGAGCCAATGTGCCCGTTAGGTTTAGAAAAAAGGCCTACTATAAATATAATATATTTTTTTACTAACTAGGTAGCATTTCTATAAATACTTTTTCAGATATGACTTTAACGGAGGGGATTTTTTTTGCTTTTTCAAGTTTACTGCCGGCATTCTCGCCTACTACCAGGTAGTTTAACTTGCTACTTACGGCACCCAGTATCTTACCCCCATTTTGCTCTACCAACTCTTCCGCCTCGGTTCTTTTTAATTGGGTAAGCGTTCCGGTGAACAAAAAGGTTTGCCCTGTAAGATTGGCTCCTGTTATAATATCTTTCTTTTCATTTTTGAGCTGAATGCCCAGGCTTTCCAACTTTTGAAGCAATTGCAGGTTATCATTATTATGAAAGAACTCATATACTGTTTTAGCCACTTTCACGCCCACATCATCCAGTCCTTTTAATTGCTCTTCAGTAAAATTGGCAAACTGCAATAGATGATTTACGGCATGGGCAAGTGTTTTAGCTGTAGTTTCTCCCACATATCGTATGCCTAACGCATAAATGATGCGGTGCAACGGTTGCTTTTTTGAATCTTCGATGGCCTGCTGCAACTTGCTAATAGACTTTTGGCCAAAGCCATCCAGCTTACCAATTTCATCATACGGTAGCGTGTATATTTGAGGAATAGAGTTTAATAAACCCAGTTCATAAAACTTTCTAACATTAGCCTCACCAAAACTACGGATGTCCATAGCATCTTTGCTTACAAAATGAATGATCCCTTCAACAATATGTGCAGGACAGGTAAGGTTTATACATCGCCATACAGCGTCTTCTGCAGGCTTAAATAATGCATCATAGCAAACAGGACAAACCTTTGGGAAGTCGATTTTTACTTCATTACCCTTTCTAAGCTCTGGAAAAGATTTTACGATCTGCGGAATTACATCACCACTGCGCTCAATCAAAATGGTATCACCTTTCATCAGGTTCTTCTCCCTGATATACTCCTCGTTATGAATAGAAATACTGCTCACCGTAACACCACCAACCTGTACCGGTTCAATTTTAGCCACCGGCGTTACTGCACCTGTTCGTCCCACCTGGAACTCAACATCTATCAATTTACTGGTTGCCTGCCTGGCTTTAAATTTAAAAGCAATAGCCCAGCGAGGGTGATGCGATGTCATACCCAGTTTGTCCTGCAGATCCAGATCATTCACTTTAATCACCATACCATCAATTTCATAACCCAGGTTATCACGTTCTTTTTCAAAATCATGTACGTGCTTTATTACTCCATCAATACCTTTGAAAACTTTCATTTCGTTTTTAGGACTTCTGAAGCCAAGGTTCCAAAGCATTTCAAGCATTCCGCTATGTGTTTTGGGTTTTGGGTTTTGGGTTTTGGGTTGTGTAGCCGGTGCATGGTCATAGCTCACGTGATATAAAAATGCTTCCAGATTCCGGCGACTTACCTCTGCCGTATCTTTAATACGTAAAGAGCCCGCTGCTGCATTACGAGGGTTTGCTAAAGGCGGAATTCCCTCTTCGATCAATGCATCATTATATGCCTTAAAATTATTTTTGTTCATCAACACTTCACCCCGTATCTCAACCTGCTCAATACCATAATTGCTGAATTTTGCAGAGAGGGGAACCGACCTGATCTGCTTTACATTCAAAGTAATATCATCTCCCACATCACCATCACCTCTTGTAACACCTCGGATAAAAAGATCATCTTCATAGATCAGCGAAATACTGGCACCATCAAATTTTGGTTCAACACAATATTCAATTTCGGCTAAGCCCGAAAGTTCCCTCGCCTTTCGGTCAAAGTCTTGGAGGTCATCTGCATTATAAGAATTCTCCAGGGAAAGCATGGGTACCAGGTGCTGTGTTTTTGGAAAATCTTTTATTAAGCCCTTGCCTACCCGCTGGGTGGGGGAATCGGTTGTTACTGCATCCGGGTTTTCTTTTTCAAACTGCTCTAATAATTTGTACAGGCTATCGTATTCAAAATCGCTGATGAGCGGATCGTTCTGTACATAATACCTGTATTCGTGAAAGCGAAGTACATCCCTTAAGTCTTCTATATTATCATTTACTATGCCTGAAACACTTTCAGCATTCACAGTTATTAACCATTCGTCGGTTTTTGTTTGTAAGGCCTTTGTCTGTTTATTGGTGTACATAAATTAGTATGCTAATAAAGATAAAAAATTATTTTTTATGGAGAAGGCTACCCCACAAACCTGCCTGCCGGTAGGCAGGGCCACGGACAACACAAAGGCAATTCAAATTGATAATATTTCTTTGTGACCTTTGTACCTTAGTGGGAACAAAAAAATTTACCCGGGTACAATTTGCTGCAGGTGTTTTTGTAATACCAGTTTTAATTGCCTTTTTACAATGGTACCCATAGTACTGCATTTAGAAAAATAATGTGTACTAAAATGCGTGTTCAGTTCGTCTCTCAACATTTTAATTTTATGGTATTCTGATATCTCATCTTTTATCATAATGCTCAGGAGTTCCAATAACTGCTTACGGCTGGCAAAAGCACGGTAAGCCATGGCCGTCTGTTCTTCCATTTGGTATTGTTCAATTACTTCGGGACTGAGTGTTTTTAAAACAAGCTCAACAAATTCAAAATTCTCCCGGTAGAACTGCGGGAGGTAAAGATTTTTTCGGCCCTCGTAACTCTGCTGGTCAAAATCAATAGCACGCAGGCGGTATTGAAAATCTTCAATATCAGGTGTAATGTCTACTACAAAATTATAGCTCCGCATATCGCCCAGCAACCTGGCAAAACAACGTTCATTAAATTTTACGAACTCTTTGGCAATACGTATTTTATTGGTTTCGGGGAGTTGTAAATAATCCTCTAAAAAAATATCACCAGGGATGCCTGCAATATGTTCTTCCACCAAAGTTCCTTTGTGCGATAAGAAGGTAATGCGGTTCGGGCTTAGCAGATCTTCCAGCTCCAGGCCATAAATACGGGACGCATCTTCAGCCTTTATATAATAGTGATCGTAATTGTCGTTAATGCGGTTGATGATGCGGATGCGGAAGGGTACGCTGTTGCCAAATTCGCAAAAATCTACCCGGTCCACATCCAGGTGTTTTATAAAACTGAGGTTGCCCTCTGTTTTTAATGATGCATAGGTTTTAATTAGCCCTTCCTTTAAAAACTCCATTTCCTTCAGGTCATATACAGCAGTTTCCCAATGGGTGAGTTTACCTTTTTTATTTCTTAAAGCAGTAGTGTGCCGGTAATTCAACAGGTCTTTATAGGCGACAGGCAATTTAATATCCCGCCCATATTGATGAAGGTACTTTTGCAGCCTTTCACTTACCGGGAAAAGGTCCTTCTTCATGAGTGGGCGGTCCGAATCGTTTTTTATTTTGGCATTAATGATCTGGTCAAACTGCATGCTGTAAAGATACGTTTGAAAGATGGACCACGGATAACATGAATTGTATGGATTTACACATAATTGTATTTAATGGTTGTTAGCATAAATCATCCTGAGCATACATTCAAATAAAAATATTCTTCTTCATTTATCTTATTTTTGAAAACTAAATAAATACCATGCTATCAAAAAAACTGCTTATCAATTCCCTGATGCTTATTGTGGTTGGACTTACCGGTTTTACATCCTGCAAATTTCGCCAGAAAGCAGATATGATTATTCATCATGCAAAGATCTATACGGTTGATGATAAATTTTCTGTAGCTGAAGCAATGGCTGTGAATGATGGAAAGATCATTGCAGTTGGTACCAATGATGATATTCTTAAGCAATATGAATCCGATTCAACAGTTGATGCAGGGGGAAAGGCTGTGTTCCCAGGCTTTAATGATGCCCATGCACATTTTGTGGGTTATGGCTCCAGCCTCCAAAGGGTAAACCTGGTTGATACCGATAGCTGGGATGCAGTTATGGAAAAGTGTACTGAGTTTGCAAAAAGCTTACCGCAGGCAGCGTGGCTAACGGGCAGGGGTTGGGATCAGAATGACTGGGCAGTTAAAGAATTTCCGGATAATACAAAGCTGAATGAAATTTTCCCTGACAGGCCGGTATTGATAACCCGGGTTGATGGCCATGCTGCTTTTGCAAATCAAAAAGCATTGGATATGGCAGGGATAAAGCCAGGCGATAAATTAACAGGGGGAGATATTGTTGTAAAAGACGGAAAACTTACAGGTCTTTTGATAGATAATGCAGTTGACCTGGTATCAGCTAAAATACCAGCTGCTGATGCTGCACAAACAAAAGCAGGCTTATTACTTGCGCAGGCAAATTGTTTTGCTGTTGGTTTAACTTCTTTGCATGATTGCGGGCTTGATCATGAAACAGTGGACCTGATAGAACAATTTCAAAAGAGCGGTGAACTCAAAATGCGGATGAATATCCTGCTGAGCGATGCCAAGAAGAATTATGATTACGCTTTTAAAAGAGGAAAAATAAAAACTGATCATTTAAATGTAAGCTCATTTAAAGTTTATGCAGATGGAGCATTGGGATCGAGAGGCGCCAGTTTACTGCAACCCTACAGTGATAAGCCGGAATGGTCGGGTTTTTTATTAAGCAGTCCTGAACATTTTGATTCGGTTGCCAATATTATTTATGCAAAAGGTTGGCAGATGTGTACGCATGCCATTGGTGATAGCGGCAACAGAATCATGCTGAATATCTATGCAAAATATTTAAAAGGCAAAAACGACCTGCGCTGGCGCATTGAACATGCACAGGTGGTTAATGAAAATGATTTTCATTTTTTTGGAGATTATAATATCATTCCTTCGGTACAGCCAACCCATGGCACCAGTGATATGTACTGGGCAGGGGACAGGCTGGGGCCTACAAGGGTTAAAGGAGCTTATGCTTATAAGCAATTGCTAAAAGAAAATAACTGGATACCATTGGGCACTGATTTCCCGGTGGAAGATATAAGCCCATTTAAAACATTTTTTGCTGCTGCTGTAAGGCAGGATGCCAAAGGGTTTCCTGCAAACGGCTACCAGATGGGAAATGCTTTAACAAGGGAAGAAGCTATCAGGGGCATGACCACATGGGCAGCAAAAGCATCTTTTGAAGAAAAACAAAAAGGGAGTTTGGAGAAAGGGAAGTTCGCTGATTTTATTATCCTTGATACCGACTTAATGAACTGTGCAACCGATGCCATTTTAAAAACAAAAGTGGTAGCCACATACAGTTCCGGCAAAAAAGTATTCGGTAAGTAAGTTGCTAGTTAATATTAACCACACCGTTCTTGATAGCATACATAACCAGGCCCACCCGGGTCTTTACATGGAGCTTTTCAAAGAGAGCATCCCGGTAACCATCAATAGTGCGTGGGCTCACAAACATTTTATCAGCAATTTCCTTGTAGGTAAGTTCTGTGCAGGTGTATTTTAAAAAATCAGTTTCCCTGTCGTTGAGCGGGCTCAGATTTTTAAGCCCATCGTTCTCATCATCAAGCTTATTAATGGCATGCATGAGTTTGCCGCTTACAAGGTCGCTGTAATAAAAGCCTTTATTCATCAGGGCATGAATAGCCGCTTTCAGTTCGGCCGGTTCACTGTCTTTTAAGATATATCCTTTAGCCCCGCATTTAAGCATGCGTATGATAGAGGTTTCGTTGTCGTACATGCTTAGGGCAAGTACCATGATCTCAGGATGATTGATCTTTATCCAGTGGGCAGTTTCAAAGCCATCCATCTCCGGCATATTGATATCCATGAGCACCACGTCGGGCAGATCGTTTTTATTTAATTTAATAATAAAATCCTTCCCGTTATCTGCTTCAAACAAAACAGTATGTCCTAGGCTCTTCACCAGTTCGGCTAGCCCGTTTCGTAATAAAACATGATCATCTGTTAAAACAATTTTTGCCATGGCAGGGGTTTAAATTTGAATATTCGGTATTTCAATACAAATGGAAGTTCCGTTTTTTTCTGAGGAATTGATCGAGAATTCCCCACCAATTAAAGCCGCCCGGTTGTGCATGTTTTTTAAACCAATACCGGTCTGCGTACTTTGTAATGCTTCAGGCTTAAAGCCAACGCCATTATCATGGATGATTAAATTAAAAACATCGTGGCTGTATTTCAGCTCTACTTTCAGTTTTGTAGCATGGGCGTGTTTAACAGCATTGTGCAAGGCCTCCTGTACAATTCTAAAAAGCACCATTTCTTTTTGGGGGTCCAATTTAAAAGGCTTACCGGTTATGTTTAACACCGTTACATATTGGCCTGAATTCTCTAAGATCTTAAGTTCATTGGCAACAGCTTCCTGCAATCCAATTTCGCCTATCTTTTCTCCATGCAGGCTCCGACTCAGGTTACGCAGGTCGTTAATAGCTTTACTTACCAAGTCCTTAGTGCTGTCGATCTTGGATTGTACCTGCACATCAGATATAGTCCCAACCGTATTTAAATTAAGCTTGGCCAGGCTTAATACCTGTCCCACATTATCATGTATTTCTTCGCTTATAGTTTTAAGGGTTTGCTCCTGAATTTCGAGTTGGGTTTGGAGCAGTTCCTGTTCGAATTTGGACTGAAGTTGATTTTTTTCTAAAAAAAAATTTTGATTATTTTTCTGTATTCTCCAAATAATCGAAATAATCAAAATTCCGAGAGTAAAAAAAATAATGGTGGCCGCAATAACTGCATATGCAATATAGTTTTCACTTAACAATACGTTCAGCTTTATTTTTTAACAATCCTACAGAGAATAAAAAATACATTAAAAAATTAAAAAATCCATGAATTTGCCACAATTGATTTAACTGCCCTTTTGTAAAATGCGAATTTATCTTAAAATAAAAAAAGAATACCATAAAAGTACAAGAAGCATAGAAAAATAATCCGGCATTATACCAAAAGCTGGAAATTTTTGTTAAGTAAACTGGCTCTTTTAGTAAAGATAAAGAGTAAAAATAGTTGGTAATATTTATTACATGTATAAATGAATTTATGCAAACCAGCTGATAAATAAAAACTGTATTGATATTTGTGGTCGTAAAGAAATACAGAATACAAAAGCTATTTACTACAAAAAGAGAAAAAATTATTATTCTTTTTTTGGGATTGACTTCTAATAAAAAGAAATAAATGAACCAAAAAATGCAATCGACTATGATATATAGATTGTAGCTTAATATCGGCAATTTAACATCTTTAAAAAAAGCAGTTAAAAGCTGGGGTATACAGGACAAGGCTATATTGAAAAATACAACTTTGGAGGAGATACTTAATTTATTAAAGTAAAGCAGGCCAACAGTGAAAGGGACTAAAATAAAATATATTGATAAGAAATGAATCACGCTGTTGGCCTGCTTTAAGAATTTATTATATTATTAAGCTAATTGGCAGAGCCGTAATGTTTGACTCTATTGTTTTGTCTTTAGCGTCGGTACCCACTCTGCCACCTGGCTGCATCTTTGAACCTCCCGGCCATTGACCACCTGGATCTGTGTCAGAAATTACATTCTCCACTTCAATGATATTCTGTGTAAGGGGGTTAACAGTTATTTTGCAAGGCAAGATGACTAAAGTAGAGGAGCCTTCTTTAATATTCATATCCATATAATATTGAAGTGTGGTGGGATCTGTAGGCTGTACTGCTGCACCATAATAAATCCTCATACAATTGGCTCCTAAATCTTCTCCTTTTTTTATTAATCCTTTTAGTAATTCAATATTGAAGAAAAAAGAGTTTTCGTCATCGCTATAATATTGCTTTAAAGCCACATTATCCATTGTTGAAGCATCATTATCCAACATATTGTTTATTTTATCATAAACAGTATCTCTAAAATCCAGG
>JAYUYX010000223.1:0-3609 GCA_043752205.1 Chitinophagaceae bacterium | reverse complement strand
TATGAAACCTATTTTTACAATCATCCTGTTTACATGGGGTATTCCCTCATTTTGCCAATACAATTTTTACTTTGGCAATATTCATAGTCATTCCTCTTATTCAGATGGTAACAAGGATAGTACTACAACAGGTTATTATACCCCGGGCGATGATTATAATTTTGCCAAGGCAAGTTATCATATGGATTTTTTAGGCGTATCAGATCACAATCATTATACAGCCAATAATAATCCCGGTATGCATGTTAGTGACTACAGCAAAGGGTTATACCAGGCCGACACTGCAACTAACACTGGAAGTTTTGTTGCCATGTATGGATTTGAATGGGGAACCATCAGTGAGGGGGGGCATATTATAACCTATGGTATTCCAGCCTTAGTGGGTTGGGAAACCGGAAGCGGACCATGGGGTACTTCTAACAACTATGATATTTTTTGTGCCAAGGGAGATTTTAGCAGTTTCTGGTCAATTGTTCAATCATACCCAGGGGCCTTTTGCACCTTGGCCCACCCACAATCAGGTGATTATGGAGGTATACTAGTAGATGCAAATCCTTATAACGCTGCCAGCGATAATGTTGTAGTAGGTACATCCGTACGAAGTGGAAGTGCATTTTCAACAACCACAGATTATACCGATCCCCCGGCTTCATCTTATGAATCAAAATTTTTAACCGCACTTGCAAAAGGATATCATGTAGGCCCCACTATTGATCATGATAATCATTTTACCACATTTGGAAGAACAAATAAATCAAGAACAGTTGTGCTGTCTGGGGCTTTGCAAAGAGATAGTATTATGGCTGCATACAAAGCCAATCGTTTTTATGCATCCGATGACTGGAATGTACAGGTAAACTTTACCATCAATGGAAATTTCATGGGCAGCGAATTTTCTGCAACAGGCAACCCCTTGATTTCAATTACGGTGATTGATCCTGACACAGGAGATAATGCTGATAAGATCGAAATATATTACGGTACTCCTGGATCAGGTATTCCACCGGAAATATTGATCTCAAATACAAGTAGCAACAATATATCTTATACGCACACAAGTTCTCCTATCAGCAGCTACTATTATTTTACCAAAATAACTCAGGCCGATGGTGATATCATCTGGACCTCTCCTATATGGGTAAACCGAAACAGCGTGATCTTACCCATAAGTTTAACAAATTTTACTGGCAACCAGGTAAAAGAAAATGTACAACTAAACTGGACAACGGCACAGGAAGTAAATGCTGATTATTTTGAAATAGAGTACTCTATAAATGGTACCCATTTTGAAAAAGCAGGTATCGTTTCCAGCATGTATCAAAATACAAATACATCAACGGATTATACATTTACGCATCTATCTCCAAAAAAAGGTATCAACTTTTATCGCCTAAAACAATTTGATCTTAATGGAAATTTCAAATACTCAACTATTATTCCGGTACTCTTCAATCAAACTATTCTTACATCCATTAAAATAAACCCCAACCCGGTTTCAGGTATTTTAAACATGTTGGTAATGGCTAGTGAAAAGGCCACTATTATTTGCAGGATCTATAATACAGAAGGAAGAGAAGTTAAATCATTAACAGCTGCCATCAATACTGGTAAAAACAATATTGCATCATCAGTTTCAAACCTGGCAAATGGAAATTATATACTGGTAGTTATTTGTAATAATGAAAGAATAGCCGAAACAAAATTTGTAAAGCAATAATTATTTTACCACTTCGGTGATCACTTTACCTACGCTCCCATTGGGCATCTGTATCTGCAGCATAGCTGCCAGCGTTGGTGCAATATCTGTCATATACACTTCCCTGTTGCTCTTACCGGGTTTTACTTTCCAGCCAAACCACAACAAAGGAATATGAGTATCATAAGGGTTCCATAAACCATGGGTTGTGCCTGTTATGCCGCCATCAAAATAGCCGGGCTTAAAAGTAAACTGTATGTCGCCGCTGCGTTTGGGATTATAACCATTCAGCATCATTTCTTTTTGTGGTTGTGGCAATGCAGTCATTTCAATATCAGCAGTTGCAAATGCCTGTATGATGTATGGCTTTTGCTTAAGTGTTTTAATTACAAGCTTTTTTACTGCTTCCATATCCTTTCCTGCCGTTTCAATAGCAGTTGTATTAAGATATACCTGGTAATTCATTACTGCCATCACACCTCTTTTAACCCCCAAAGCCGTATCAATAAGCCCGTTCAATTCCCTTGCTATATCAGCATCTTCAAAATTGCCTGCGGGTATCTTATGCTCTTTCATAAATGCAGGTATATGTGCCACACCATGATCGGCAGTTAAGAAGAAAAGATAATTACCGGTTCCCAGTTTTTTATCCAGGTAAGATAAAAGATCAGCAATATCCATGTCGAGCCTTAAATAAGTATCTTCTATCTCTACAGAGTTAGGCCCAAATGCATGGCCTATATAATCTGTTGAAGAAATGCTTACCGCTAAAAAATCGGTAACCGAGCCTTTTCCCAAACCCTCATTTTCAATAGCTGCTTTGGCAAAATCAAAAGTGAATGTATTTGCAAAGGGAGTTGTTTTAAAACTTTCATATTTGTATGCTGCAGAAATTTTAGAAAGCTTATGTGGAAACACAACGCCATTGCTGTCGCCCCTTATAACGCCCTCATAAGGTTTATTATCAGCCGTGCTCAACTCATATTTACTCATCGGTAATAAAGTATTCCAGTCCTTACTCATGTATATAGATGCAAGATCTTTTTTATTGAACTGTTCAACCCATCCCGGCAGACTTTGCATATAATATGAACTGGTTATCCATTTACCAAATGCGCCATCATACCAGTAAGCAGCATTACCACTATGCCCTGCAGGCAGAATAGAGCCCCTGTCTTTTAAGGCAATACCAATCACTTTACTTTTAAAATTATTGCTCAGCTTTAATTCATCGGTAATGGTAGTGGTCCACATATTGGCTGGGCTCATCATCCCGGCGCTGGAAGTACTGCCAACTGTTTTTACAGTTGAATCCTCTACGCAGTAAACATATCGGTTTGTTGTTTTATCAAACCAGTTGTTACCTGGTATACCGGTTATAGCAGGTACACTGCCGGTATAAACACAGCTATGCCCAACTGCAGTATAGGTAGGCACATAAGGTATCATGGCGTTTTCGTTGCTGAAACCCTGGTTAAGCAAGCGCTTAAAACCGTTAGGGCCGTACAATGCATTAAAGCGGTATAAATAATCCCAGCGCATCTGGTCAATCATTAATCCTATAACCAGCTTTGGTTTTGCAATTTGTGCAAATGATGCAGTAGTAAAAAAGTAAAAAGTAAAAAGTAAAAATGATCGGCGCATTATTTATTATTTTTCTGGCAACAAAAATAGGCAGATTATAGCTTAACAAACCGAAACAAACAATAAGGATTTCTTATCTTTTTAACCGCCAGCAGGTTTACGGCCATGTCCTTAAAACTAAAGCCTGCACCCTGCATTAATGTTTTCAATTCATCCGCTGTCATTAAAGGTTTTTTACAGCCCCCATGTATCTTTCTTTTTTCAGTAGCCATCAGTTCTGCAATAATGATCTCGCCGCCGGTTTGCAGCACTGCAGACATCTGTTTTAT
>JAYUYX010000222.1:0-9065 GCA_043752205.1 Chitinophagaceae bacterium | reverse complement strand
TTACCCGTAAAGAAAAAGATATTTTAAAATTAATGAGAGAGGCAAATCACCTGAAGCTGATTGCGCAACTTACAAACACCAGCTATGAAACTGTTAGGACACACGTTAAAAACATCTATAAAAAAATAGGAGTTGCTTCTGCCTCAGAAGCTGTAATAAAAGCTTTAAAAATGGATTTAAAATAACTCTTTTATTAGTATTGACTTAGCAACACTGCTGCTACTATTCCTGCTGTTTCTGTTCTTAACCTTGTTTCACCAAGTGTTACTGAACTAAATTTATTTTGTAATGCTAATTCAATTTCATCTGCAGTAAAGTCTCCTTCGGGGCCTATTAATATTATTTTTGAAGACAAAGACTCATTAGTCAGATCAGCTAAATTACTTTTAGCACCATCAATACAATGTGCAATAAATTTTTGTTGATGTATAGATGACTTAATAAGCGCATTAAATTTTGTTGGTTCATGCAAAACAGGTAACCAGCATTGCTGGCTTTGCAGCATAGCACTAACTAATATGCTTTTCATCCTGTCGTACTTAAATGAATATTTCTCGGTGCGGCTGCATACAAGTGGGATAATTTCTGTAACACCGATCTCAGTTGCTTTTTCTAAAAACCATTCAAAGCGGGTATTGTTTTTTACAGGAGAAATGGCGATGCAGATGTTTGAAGTTTGTGGTTTGTAGTTTGTGGTTTGCAGAAATTTTACAGCACACTTTTTTCGATTATTATCTGCAATTTCTCCTGTAAAGAAAATGCCTTTTCCGTTCGTAAGTTGTAGTTGTTCGCCATTCTGCATGCGTAAAACCTGCACAATATGCTTGCTGCTGGCTTCATCCAACACAACATCTGTGCTTGATGCAACCAGGTCTTCCTTATAAAAAAATGGTAGGGCCATAAAAAATAATGGAGAATAAATTTATCATTCATTCTCCATTCCTCATAAATATTATAAATTAAAAATCGTTCTTCGCTTTTATCTTCCAGTTCCCTCTCCTTCGGAGAGGGGTTGGGGTGAGGCTCCTTAAAAAGGTGCATCCTCATCAAACTCTCCGTCATTCATCTTGCTTCCTTTTTGGATATATAGTTTAGCACCATCATCGCTCTTTACAGGTTTCCAGTTTCCACCTGGCAGGCCGCTTGCAAAATCGCTGCCTCCTTCTTCCTCAATAAATTTTTGAATATGTAGTAAGGCTTTCAGTTTAATTGTATCCAGGCTACCATTACGGTGCTTGGCAATTTTTACAAAAGTTTCGCCTTTATTACTCTCTCCCATTTCGTTGCTGGTAATATCATAATATTCGGGGCGGTATAAAAACATAACCATATCTGCATCCTGCTCAATAGCACCTGATTCTCTCAAATCACTAAGCTGAGGAATTTTTGCACCCTCTTTTCTTTTCTCAACCTCACGGCTTAATTGCGATAAAGCAATAATGGGCACCTGTAATTCTTTTGCTAGTCCCTTCAGGTCACGGGATATACGGCTGATCTCCTGCTCCCTGTTACCATTGCGGTTTTCACCGGCACCACTCATCAACTGTAAATAATCGATAATGATCAAACCTACATTGTGTTTATTTTTTAAACGACGACACTTGGCCCTTAATTCAAATATGTTCAACGCTGCAGTATCATCAATAAAAATTGGTGCTTTTGATAAGCGTTCAATACCATTTTTATACAATTGCTTCATCTCATGCTCTTCAAGTTTACCACGGGCAATTTTCTCCAGCCATATTTCACTCTCTGCACTTAAAATTCTTTGTACTAATTGTGAGCTGCTCATCTCCAGGCTGAAAAACCCTACTGCGGTAGGTTTGGTAGGATGCAAGGCAGCACTCCTGGCCAGGTTCAAAGCAAAAGCGGTTTTACCCACTGAGGGCCTGGCTGCCAGAACGATCAGGTCAGTTGATTGCCATCCGTAAGTGATCCTATCAAGAGAAGGGAACCCCGTTGGCACACCGGTGATATCTTCCTGCCGGTTACGCATGTCTTCAATACGCTGTATGGTTTTCACCAACACTGTGTCGATACTGTCGAAATTTTTACGAAGGTGGTTGTTGGTTATCTCGAAAAGTTTGCCTTCTGCTTCATCCAGCATGTCAAAAACATCGGTGCTGTCCTCATAAGCATCGCCGATTATTTCACCGCTGATCCGGATAAGCTCCCGCTGAATGAATTTTTGTAAAACAATTCTTGAGTGGGCTTCGATATTTGCTGAGGAAACAACTGCGTTAGTTAACTTGGTAACGTAATATGGCCCACCAACTGCTTCAAGCTCTTCCCTGAATTTAAGTTCTTCCACAACAGTCAACAGGTCAATAGGTAAACTTTTAATGGCTAAACCTTGCATGGCTTTGTAAATACGCTGGTTGGCATCTACATAAAAACACTCTGGCTTTAATATTTCTACTACAGTATCAAATGCACTCTTTTCAAGCATTATTGCACCAAGTACGGCTTCTTCAAGTTCCTTTGCCTGGGGCGGAACCTTGCCATACATCATGTTCCCGAGGTCTACCGGTCCTTTGCGGCGCAGCTTTTTATCTTTATTAAAATTAGTAAGTTCCATGTTTCAAAATTCCTGTTCTTGTTAGGGTTAATACTTGCAGGGCGGCTAAGGTAAAGGCAAAATCCTGTAGTTTATTAACATCCTTGTTTTTCAGTTTTTGTATATTGATTATCCACTCTCTGTTCACACTCAAAGGTATGTTTTTCACCTGTTACCCACATGCTTATTAACAGGCATTATTCAAATACAGTGCAACTACGTAACAATTTATTAACACGGTTGCATAGCCCATTTCTTTTTTTCTGCACGTTAAACAGATTTTTTTTGGTTTGTTTTTTTTGGTTCGAATTTGTAGTTTCTGAATCTGCTTATATAAAACCAACAGCACAAATTCAGCTACTAATTTCCCAATAACTATCTTTGTCAATTATGAATAAAATGTGATACGCTGATGACCATTAGTTATAACTGGCTTTGTGAATATTTACCCCAACTAATTGAACCTGAGAAGCTAAGTAAAATACTTACTGCTATTGGGCTTGAAGTGGAAAGTCTGGAAAAATTTGAAGCAATTAAAGGTGGCCTGCAGGGTTTATATGTTGGTGAGGTATTGACTTGCGAACAACATCCTGATGCAGATAAATTAAAATTGACCACTGTAGATATTGGTACCGGCGAAAATCTCCAGATAGTTTGTGGTGCACACAATGTTACTGCCGGACAAAAAGTTGTTGTTGCTACCATTGGCAGCACTATCTACCCTTATAATGGAGAACCCATGACCATGAAGAAAGCAAAGATCCGTGGGGTAGAAAGCCAGGGAATGATCTGTGCCGAAGATGAAATTGGTTTGGGTGAAAGTCATGCAGGCATTATGGTTCTGCCACACGATACAGCTGCCGGTACTTCACTTGCCGATTTCTTCAAGCTTACAGAGGATCATATTTTTGAGATTGGCCTTACACCAAATCGTATTGATGCCATGAGCCACCTGGGAGTTGCAAAAGATGTATGTGCCTACCTTACACACCACAATAAAAAACACACACTTGTAAGATCGCCTTTCAAAAATAATTTTAAACCCGATAACCGGGGTTTACAAATGGAAGTGATCATTGAAAATACGGATGCCTGCCAACGTTATTCAGGAGTAAGTATAGAAGGAGTTACCATTGCCGACAGTCCCGATTGGCTGCAGCAAAAATTAAAAAGTATTGGCCTTCGGCCCATCAATAATATAGTTGACATTACTAATTTTATTTTGCATGAAACCGGGCAGCCATTACATGCCTTTGATGCCGATGCCATAACAGGAAGGAAAGTGATCATAAAGAATGTAGCGGAAGGAACAGCTTTTATTACGCTGGATGAAAAAGAAAGAAAACTTTCTGACCAGGACCTGATGATCTGCAACAGTGAAGCGGCTATGTGTATTGGTGGGGTGTATGGGGGTATGCATAGCGGAGTTACAACAGCTACAAAAAATATCTTTTTAGAAAGTGCCTGGTTTAATCCTATAATAATACGCAAAACATCATTACGATATGGACTGCGTACAGATGCAGCATCCCGTTTTGAAAAAGGGGTTGATATCAGCAATACCGTAAATGTTTTAAAAAGAGCTGCTTCACTTATTAAAGAAATTGCAGGTGGGCAGATCGCCAGTGATATCATTGATGTATATCCAAATCCAAAAGAAAAAACAGAAGTAGCGCTTAAATATCATTACCTGAAAAAACTCAGCGGCAAGAATTATCATGGAGATACTATAAAAAATATATTGCATAGTCTAGGGTTTGAATTAATAAAGGAGGGTGCTGATGAAATGCGTTTTGCAGTTCCATTCAGCAAACCGGATATCAGTATAGCCGCAGATATTGTTGAAGAGATCATGCGGATAGATGGCCTGGACAATGTAGAGATACCAAACATGATAACCATTGCAGCCTCGGTGGAAACGTTGACCCATGAAGTTGCATACACCGAGAAGGTTGCTGAATATCTTGCCGGATCGGGCTTTCAGGAAATATTCACCAATTCAATAACCAATTCTGCATACTACAGCGATGAGGTTTTACAGAGAACAGTGAAGATGATCAACAATTTAAGTGAAGAATTAAATGTGCTTCGTCCGGCTATGATGGAAACAGGGCTTACATCAATTGCCTATAATCTTAACCGCAAAAATAGCGACCTTAAATTTTTTGAATTTGGTAAAACATATATGGTTACAGGAGCCGGGAAATATGTAGAGGATAATCACCTGGCTATTTATATCACCGGTAATAAAACAGGCGATGGCTGGAAGACAAAAGCAGAAAAGGTTGATCTCTATTTTATAAAGGCCGTTTTTGAAAAAATAATTTCTGTCTTGGGATTGAAAATTGATTCCTATGCGCCGGCAGTCAATGCCGATCTATCAAATGCAGTGCAAGCTTTAATAAAGAATGAGCCGGTTGCAGTAATAGGATCACTCCATAAAAATAAAATGCAACGTTTTGATATTAAACAAACTGTTTTTTATGCTGACCTAAACTGGGATAAGTTGCTTAAGCTGAACCAAAAAATAAATCTCCAGTATAAAGAAATAAGTAAGTACCCTGCTGTTAGCCGGGACCTGGCAATTATCGTTGATAAAAACCTGCCTTTTGAGGCTGTGGAAAAAGCTACCCATGCAGCCAGGATAAATAAGTTGACATCCATCAGTTTGTTTGATATATTTGAAAGTGATAAGATTGGCGCTGGCAAAAAATCAATGGCCATCAACTTTACTTTTTTAGATGAAGAAAAAACAATGACCGATAAGGAAATTGATGCGATGATGAATAAGCTCATTGCAGCATATGAAAAAGAGTTGGAGGCTGAGATCAGAAAGTAATTTTTTTAATTCACTTCGTGAATTTGTGTAGCCACGAATTACACTAATTTTCACGAATTGAATACATCAACTTCGTGTTTATTCGTGTAATTAGTGGCAAAAAATCATTTCGATTGAATATCTTTTGTGGCTAAACTTATGAGTGACTTAGAAAAGCATATTAAACGCATCAATGAAAAGCTTCAGCAACTGCTGAAGAACTACCAGCTATTGCAAAAAGAGAACAGCCGCCAGGCTGATCTGATCAGCACATTACAGCAAGCCAAACAAAAAGATGAAGAAATTATTAATGAGCTTCGTCAGAAAGTAATGGTATTAAAAGCAGTTGCTGGTAAAATGAATGAGGCAGATAAAAAAGCATTTGAAAAAAACATAAGCCAATACATACGGGAGATTGATAAATGTATAGGTATATTAAGTGAATAATCATGGCAGCACTGATACCCATAAATATTGTAATTGGCGATCGTACCTATCGCATAAAAACCGATCCGGCCGATGAGGAAGCTATACGCCGCACCTTAAAGGTCATCAACGAAAAAATAGTTGAATTTAAGACTCAGTTTGCCGGTAAGGATATGCAGGATTATGTTGCCATGGTAATGATTTGGTATGCAACCCAGGCCGGTAACGAAAGCAATCCATCTTTTGAAAAAGAAATGGGCGATGCCCTGTTGAAGCTTGAGCAACAGCTTGACAAGGTTAAATAATTGACCTCGATCAATCCTGTTCATATCCTCTTTCTCCAAACAAATTACTTATCTTCGTTACCTAAACATCTCATTTAACTTATATATGGATAAAGGGGAGTTATATATGATTTTGAACCGTTTTAAAACCAAAACAATTAATGGAACCGATAATATTATACATTATCATTGGCGTAATAGCGCTGATATTGGGCATCGTACTGGGTAAACTGGTTTTTGCCAAAAACACCACAAAACAAATAGCAGAAGCAGAGCAACAGGCACAAAGGATCATCGCCGACGGACAATTACAGTCTGAAAACCTGAAAAAAGAAAAGCTTTTAGAAGCCAAAGAGAAGTTTGTTCAGCTTAAGTCGGATCATGATCGTGATGTAATGCAGCGCAATCAAAAACTGGTTGAAGGAGAAAGTCGCATCAAGCAAAAAGAGCAATCCCTCAATCAAAAAGACCAGAACCTTGAGAAGCAGATAAAGGACAACGAAGCTATCAAGGAAACTCTTAACCGCCAGATCGAAGTGGTGAATATTAAGCGTACTGAACTGGAGAAACACCAGGAAGAACACATACGCCGCCTGGAAAAAGTAGCCGGCCTTACGGCCGAGGATGCCAAGGCACAACTTATAGAAAGTCTCAGGCAGGAAGCCAATACAAAGGCACTGGTTATTCAACAGGAAATTATTGAAGATGCAAAGCTTAAGGCTACTAAAGAAGCCCGTAAGATCGTTATACAAACTATACAGCGTACGGCTGCTGAAGCTGCAATTGAGAATGCCATCACTGTATTTAACCTCGAAAGTGATGAGATAAAAGGTTCTATCATTGGCCGTGAGGGCCGTAATATACGTGCTATTGAGGCGGCAACTGGTGTTGACCTTATTGTAGATGATACGCCTGAAGCCATTGTACTTTCATCTTTTGATCCCTTACGCAGGGAAATTGCCCGTTTATCATTGCAACGCCTGGTTGCTGATGGGCGTATTCACCCTGCACGTATTGAAGAAGTAGTTGAAAAAACAAAGAAGCAGATAGATGACCAGGTTATGGAAATTGGCGAACGCACAGCTATGGAGCTTGGTGTACATGGTCTGCATAAAGAACTGATAAGAATGGTTGGCCGTATGCGTTTCCGTTCTTCTTATGGGCAAAATTTGTTAATGCACAGCCGTGAAACTGCAAATCTTTGCGCCATCATGGCTTCTGAACTGGGTATGAACGCCAAACTGGCTAAAAGAGCCGGTCTGCTACATGATATTGGAAAAGTACCCGATGAAGAAACTGAATTAAGTCATGCCTTGTTAGGAGCTAAATTAGCCGAAAAATATGGTGAGAACCCTGCAGTAGTTAACGCTATTGGCGCCCACCATGATGAAATGGAAATGCAATACGTTATTTCTCCCATCATACAGGCCTGCGATGCTATCAGTGGTGCAAGGCCTGGTGCAAGGCGTGAAATCATGCAGCAATACATTCAGCGTATTAAGGACCTTGAAAACCTGGCTATGGCTTACACAGGTGTAGAAAAAGCCTATGCAATACAGGCTGGTCGTGAATTAAGGGTGATCGTGGAGGCTGATAAGGTGACCGATAGCGAGAGCGATAAACTGAGTTTTGAAATAGCACAAAAGATACAGACCGAAATGACCTTCCCTGGTCAGATCAAAGTAACTGTCATCAGAGAAAAAAGATCAGTTAACGTAGCAAGATAGAAGCGATGACCAATATGATTTACCTTTTTATTGAAGAGTGATATAAAAAATCCGGCAGTTTTACCTGCCGGATTTTATTTGTTTTGAAGTTTCCATTGATTTAGAAAAAATATTCTGCTTTATTAGGAAAAAACTCATAATCCATAACTTATAACTCATAACTTTCCCCTACCTTTGCCGTCCGTAAAAAAATCATACTAATATGAACGCAGTAGCATTTGTTCATGAACAACTGGACACAAAAGGAAAAGCAAAACTTCCAAATTTTAAAGCAGGCGATAACATCACTGTTAATTATAAAATTATTGAAGGTACCAAAGAGCGTATTCAAAGCTTTAAAGGCGATGTAATTAAACGTCAGGGTACAGGCGCAACAGCTTCATTTACAGTACGTAAAATGAGTGACGGTGTTGGTGTAGAGCGTTTATTCCCTGCATTTTCGCCTAATATTGAGAGCGTTGTGCTGCATAAAGTAGGTAATGTAAACCGTGCAAAATTGTACTACTTACGTGACAGGAGCGGAAAAAGTGCCCGGATCAGCGAAAAAAGAAGAGCAGTGGCAAAGAAATAGTAATCAACCAGTTAAATATTTTTTAAGGGCGAAAATTCAAATTTTCGCCCTTATTATTTTTAGTTTCGGCCAAATGGTATTATTATTGCTCTCTGTTTTACAAATTCACCATCCTTCGAAAAGACTTTACCACTGATTATTTAAAATTTAAAACTTTAAACCATGAGAAGGATTGTTCTTTCACTGATTATCTTATTTTCTGTAGCCTTTTTAGTTTCCTGTGCACGGGGTATTTCTCCAGAACAAGCAGCCAATGGCAAAGCAAGATGTGGTAAAAACTACATTCGCTAAAAATCAATTTTATCATCATTAATTTCAACAGTTAATCAACGGTTAACATTGTTATATTAATTAATGGGGCAACACAATAATTGATTTACCTTTGTTATCTAAACTAAGATTATGACTTTATCTATTTTAAACAACATTTTTTTAATATCAATGCCAGGTGGCAGTGAGTGGATACTTATTATCGTTGTTGTATTATTAATGTTTGGTGGTAAAAAAATTCCTGAACTGATGAGGGGTATTGGCCGGGGAATGCGTGAATTTACCGATGCTAAAAACAATGTAAAGAGTGAGATCGAAGAAGGCATGAAAGAAAAAGACCCCACCGTAAATAAAACTAATTAATCAAGGAATCTAATTTTCCTGTATCGGCTGAAGTGACCCCTTTTTTTAT
>JAYUYX010000221.1:0-9110 GCA_043752205.1 Chitinophagaceae bacterium | reverse complement strand
TATGCATCTGCCTGTAGTGCCCGG
Source organism: Chitinophagaceae bacterium (assembly GCA_043752205.1). Taxonomy (GTDB): domain Bacteria; phylum Bacteroidota; class Bacteroidia; order Chitinophagales; family Chitinophagaceae; genus Ferruginibacter. Next base: position 9,086 of record JAYUYX010000221.1, on the reverse strand, counting down.
CGATTTCAGGCCGGCAAAATCACCCTTGTATACTATCGTAAATCTGCAGGTTACTAAAACTTGGGGTAGGGGATTTGAATGCTATGGAGGGGTTAAAAATATCTTTAATTTTTTGCCAAAAAATCCGTTGCTGCACCCCGATGACCCGTTTGATAAAGCGGGTGGAAAATATTTTGATAATAACGGTGTTGCAAGGGCTGATACAAATCCTAATGGCTATGTGTTTGATCCATCGTATAATTATGCCCCGGTACAGGGAGCAAAAGCATTTTTAGGAATACGATGGTTTATTAAGTAAGAATTTATTTTACCGAAGCAGTGCCTTTGATAAGCTGTTCCAGATTTTTTTCTTTACAATATGTTTTACATAAACTGCTTGCTGTAGTTAATAGCTCCTCTATTTTCTTTTGTTCAGCGCCACATAATTGGTATGCATTTGCTAAAGCATCTTTCTCATTTGTTTTTGATGTTTGTAGGATAGCTTCTTTAATCACTTCTACTTTAAGCCCCCTATCCTTTAAGCTTCCCAGTTCGGCTATCATCCAGCTTAATGCATAAAAATGATTTTGATCCAGGAGCAAAAAATGCTTGTGGTCACCTGCATCCGGCATTATATTATAAGGAGAACTTGTTATTTTTGTTGTAAGATATTTATCAAGATATTTTGCTTTTGTAGTTTTTGATTTGCTTAACTGGACGCAGCCTCGTAATGTCTGTGGGTAAATGCTCAGCCAGCGTATCATTCTCCTGAATTCGTGCATGTCATTTTCCAGGTCTGCAAAATGAAAATCTTTTTGATTAATGAATTCCAGAATTTTATTAATGGCTGTTATATAAAAACGTTGTATATTTTTTAGCTCTTCTTTTTCAGTCTGCCAGTCTGCCTCTGAAAGTTTTTGCCTTATTTTATCAATCCTGGTTTTTTTTTCGCCCAGCCAACCGGCTTCCTTTAATATCTCATTGAGGCTTTGTACTTTTTCCCTGCTCTGTGCCTGTAGGTAAGTGGTAATAGCAGGAGGTATATTTTTATCGGCAGCCAGTTCTTTACCAAAGGCATCATAGTAATCTATCTGCCCTATGGCATCTTCCAGTAATTTGAATTGTTCTTTAATTTTCTGGAATTTTTTTTTGTTGTGGATGCCGCTGTATAGTTTGGCCAGGCCCTCCAGCATAAAGAGTGGGGTACGGGCATTATTCCGGTAAAGCCAGAGTGCCGGATTTTTTTGTTTAGATGCTTTTACAAGCAATTCCCGCAATTGGCTGAGGAAGAAATCGAATCTTAATTGGCTTTTTTTCATTTAAGTATTTTTTCTACTTTGATAAAACTCTTTGGTACGCATATCCAGTAATGTAAAAACTGTAAGCCTGAGCCTGTCGAAGGCTGGGTACACTAAATGATACCGGGTTCGACAAGCTCACCCTGACAGCGTTTTTGTTAAGACATTTCAAAAAAAGCCACATTGCCTCCAACCCATTCCTTGTTCTTATTATAACGTGTGCCGATCATTTTTCCTTTGCTTAATCTTGCCAGGTTATGTACCGCTTTCGGCCTGTCCCATCCATCTTTCCAAAAATAGAATAAACGTATCTCCGCTTTGGCAGGCTCATCGGGTGTTTTTATAACATCAGCATATTTTACCTTTTTTTGTAAGATCCAATTCTCTGGATCTTTCACTGCATCAATATCTTCCATCGTAACATCAATAACCACGCCCATACCGGCAAAAGAGAACAATGGTTTTAAAACATAATTCTCCAGGTCAGTGGGCATTTGTTTTAACTCATTTAAAAAATAGGTTTGGGGTACGTAAGGATTTTCAATAAACGGCAGCGTGAATTTACTGATCCGGTAGAACCAATTGGGGTGCGGCGTCCATTCCACATCATATCCTTTAGTGAGGTCAACTATTTCGCCCAGGCCTTCCTGTTTTTGCAGGTCATCAAAAATAACCCGGTTATAAATTCTTTTGATGGGAGTTTTTATACCATTATTCATATAAAGCAGTGTGGAGCCTTCTGCAATTAATTTAGTAAGACAAACCATTTTAATGCCCAGTAATTGTTCGGTACAATAAAAATCGATCCTGGTTTTTTGTTGTTCCGGGAAGATCTCCAGCAAGATCACATTCTCCGGATCAAGATCGCCTAAAATTATATCCTTCAATAATTGTATGTAAGTTTCTTTTGTATATCCATTTAAATAAGAAGAAAAATTAGTTGGCAATTCTGCATACTCAGCAGTTAATTCAGAATGAAAAGCCTGGAAAGCATACAGCGTGGGGAAGCCCTGCATCTCTATTAATTGGGGCTCAAGTTCTCCTGCTTCATTTTCGCAGATGCCAAAATCAAACACAATAAATTCTGAACGGCTGTTTTCGTTGGGTACTTTTACATTAGCCGGAATGCCACGCTCAGTCAAGGCAATAAATTTAGGATCAACAATAACATCAATAATATCTTCACATGCACCCAGCATTTTTTCAGTAAATTCTTTTGGCACAAAAACAGGGGTTTCTGCATTCCTAAAATCTAAGGAACCGGGATGCAGGTTTTCCAGTTTAGTCATATAGGCATCATATTTCTCTTTTGTAAAATTGGCATTGAATTTATCCCGTAACTCTTTTATCATAAGAATGAAGCTTTAGATGTATGCTCTATTGTTCAGAATAAAAATAATCATAAAACATGAATTACACGAATTGGCGCTAATTACACGAATTCTTGTCATGCTGAAAACCGAAGCGTCACTGCAACACATCGCACTGCTAATAAAGTAGAGGTGCTTCGTACCTCAGCATTGACAGAAAAAAATTCGTGGAATTCGTGTAATTCGATCAATTCGTGTGATCACTGGAATTCGTAAAATCCCGTGTAATCAGTATCTCAGACTTCAACCAACTGCAGGTTCTCTACAGCATTCAATAAAAAATTAGGGAGGATATGTGCGTAGGTCCACATTATTTTTTCGGGATCATTTAAATGGTCGATCATAGAGTGCCATTTCTCTACTCCATAATTTTCAATTACCGTCTTCTTTTTGTCTTCGGTTTGTAAATGTAAGCTCATGCCAAGGGCATCGGCTTCGGGATGAAATTGTGTGCCGATCATATTTTCATTAAACCTGATTGCCATTACGGCTCTCTCAAGCGGTATATGTGGCCTGTCTTTTTCAATTGCTAAAATAGATGCACCCATTGCATGCAATTTGTTATGATTGGGTTCGGTTACCTGATAATCTCTACTGTCAACAGAATAAAAAGGATCCCTTAATCCTTCAAAGATCACTTCATCTTTACCATCGGATAATAAATGTGTGGGGAAGATTCCGAAAGCAGTACTTTTTCTCTGGCTTACTTTAGCAACATTATAATGCCTGCAGATGAGTTGAAAAGAATGACAGATAAAGAACACCTGTTTCTTCTGAACATTGGCTTCATTATTATTCCATTGTTCTATTTTTTTTAACCAGCTAAAATAAATTTTTTCCCAATCACTGCCTTCAGTTTCCAGGGGGCTGCCGGGGCCGCCACTGCTAATATAAATATCGTAGCTAAGATCGGGAACCTGTTTTTCTAAGCGAACTTCAAATTCGTCCCAGCTTAAATCCAGGTGATTGGCTTCGCTGAATTGGTTGAGAATCTCACGGATACAACGCATGCCCTGGTTAGCATATCCTTCATACATATCTAAAATGGCAACACGGATGGATTTCTTTTCGGTCCAGTTCATATACAAACATAACAATTTTTTAAAAGCAGAGGTTTGAGATGTTGCCTACAATTTATTAACGTAGTGTGAATTAACAGGTGCTATGTAGAAATTTATGAATGAAAGTGAGGGTTGGACGTCTGTGGAAACTGTCTTAACGCCTTTAATTATCTTACCAATATAACCGTTCCTTTCATTTCTACAACAGCCCCATTTTTATCTAAACCTTTTATCATCCACACATAAGTACCGGCTTCGGCGGGTTTGCCTTTTAAGGTTCCATCCCATCCCTTCATCCACTCTTTGGTTTCAAACATCATAGCACCATACCTGTTAAATACCCGGAAGTAATCGGTGCTGCGTATGCCTACAGGTATCGGGCGGAACACATCATTCAATCCATCTCCATTAGGTGTAAAAGCATTGGGTAAATAATACATGGGGCCTTCATATACTTTTATAAAAACATCATCATCATCTGTACAGCCAATTGCATCTGTAACCTGCACAGTAAAATAAGTATCATAGGCCAGTGTTGCCAGCGGGTTTGCAATAAAAGGGTTATTTAATGGTCCTGCAGGGCTCCATACATAATTAACGCCACCACTTGCCTGCAATTGGTGTGGCCTGTTAACAATGGCATTGGTATCGTTACCGGCAAATACCACAAGTTGCGGCTGCATAAATACCATCATACTATCTACCACAGAAAAATTACAACCGTAATTATCAGTAACCGTTAAATAAAATTTCCGGGTTGTATCCATCCGGGCAATAGTACTTGGGGCATTGGGTGTGTTCAATGAATCGGGCGGGCTCCATGCATAATTAACAGTGCCCGACAAATTACTTGCGCTGCCATTGAGGAACGCATTTGTTTTATAACAGATCGTTGTATCCTTTCCGGCATAAGGTACCGGCTTATGTAAAACATTTATGGTGATGGAATCAGTTCTTGTACAAACACCCCATTTAGCAGTGAGGTAATATTTGGTTGTATCTGTTGGTGATGCAATGGGTGTTCTTACCGTATCATAATTTAAAGTAGCACGTGGAGTCCACCTGAATGTATCTGTAAGTGCATTTGTTTGTGGTATTAAAGTGATGGTAGTTCCAAAACAGATGGTACTATCGGCACCTAAGTCAAGGCGCATAGTATCATTTAAAGTAACTACTGCAGAAGTGTTGGTGATACATCCTTTGGTATCCCTTACCCTGATATTATAATTACCTGCCGGTAAGTTTGAGAAAACATTTCCCGGTTGGTAATTTACACCGTTATTTATTGAATATTCATAAACAGGTGTACCACCAGCTGCATTAACATTGATGCTGCCATCATTATTAGGACAGGTAGCAAAACCTGTTAAAGCTGATGCCGATAATACAGGAGGTTCTGTAAGTGAAAAACTAAAATTATAGATACAACCAAGCGCATCCCTGATCAAAAAATTATGTGTGCCGGCTGCAAGTCCGTTAAATGTGGGGCTGCTTTGGTAAGTGCCGCCATTGATAGCGTATTGATAAGGAGCTATGCCCCCAGCCGGGTTTAAAGTAATACTGCCTGTATTATTTCCATTGCAGGAAAGATTTGTTAAAGCAGCAGTGGAAGTTATGGCAGGGTTTGTTGTAAGTGTTACCGAGTTTGTACCTGTGCAACCATTGGCATCAATAAAAGTTATGGTATATGAGCCGGCTGGTAATGCTGTAAAAGTATTACTTGCCTGTGCAGGACCTCCATTCAATGAATAAGTGTAAGGCGCTGTACCACTTGTTGGATTTATAGTGATGCTTCCATCATTTACATTTGAACAAGGAGGGTTATTGGAAACGATAGAAGAAGTTAAACTGGATCCCATCGCCACAGTAACTGAGAATGAGCCCGTGCAACCAAAAGCATCAGTTACTGAAACAGTATGTGTGCCTGCTGCAACATTGGTAAACACATTACTGCCCTGCGGAGGACCGCCATTCAAGCGATATTGATAAGCGGGTGAGCCGCTTGTTGGGTTTATAGTTATGGTACCATCATTTAAAGTGGGGCAGGTGGTTGCTGTTGTGCTGGTAGTGGCTGTTATAGGCGTATTGCCTGCAGCCACGTTCACGCTAAAGGTTCCGATACAACCGTTCACTGCATCTCTTAATGTAATGGTATGCGATCCAGATGAAACGTTTGTAAACACATTACCTGTCTGCGGAGCGCCTCCATCCAATGAATAGCTGTATGGTGCTGTGCCGTTTGTTGGATTTATGGTAATGGTTCCGTCCGTTGCAAGAGGGCAGGAGGTTTGGGTAATGGCGATAGTTGCAGTCAGCGTTGTGCTTCCTGCGGCTACATTCACGTTGATCGATCCCATACAACTCATGGCATCTATAAAGGTTACGGTATGTGGCCCTGCTGCAACATTTGTAAATGTATTGCTTGCCTGCGGTGGGCCTCCATCTAATGAATACATATATGGCGCCGTACCTGTTGTTGGAGTTACTGTTATTGTACCGTTTGTTGATAAGGGGCAGGTGGTTGCCGTAGTTGTAAATGTTGCTGAGATAGTGGTAGTGGTGTTGATCGTAAAATTGATAGTTGTATCGCAGCCATTGGCATCGATAACTACTACAATATAAGGGCCGGCAGCAAGATTGCTGTATGTATGAGCACCGGGTACTGTTACTGTTGACCCGCCATTGAGCGTATAAGTATAAGGACTTGTACCCGCTGTTGGAGTAACAGTTATAGAACCTGTACTTGCACCGCAGGTGGTGTTTGCTGTTGATGTCGTTACCGGTAAAGATGTAACCCTGTTAAAAGTAACTGTATCAGAACTTATAAGTGGTGTAGCTGTACAGGAATTAAAAGTTGTTCTTATTACATATTGAGTAGAAGGAACATTCGGAGGGCAAATATTCGGAAAAGTTATATTCAGAATTCCCGGAGTGGTAGTAGCCGTATCTGCATTGGCAATAAAAGTACCAGTCAATGAAAATAATTGAGCACTTACAAAGTTTGAAGTTCCGCCATTGGGTGTAAAGCGGTAACCAGTATTTGATTCACTCCATTGAGTGCAATTTTTTCCTGCTGCTGCTGCAAATTTGATTCTTGTTTCATCTTGTATACCTAATATTCCGAGGCCGGCACCTGCTCCGGAAGGCCAGGTTCCACACATTGGTTTATTAGTCAGAAAAACCTCTATCAATCCTGTACTTTCATGCAGCACCATTTGTGATGTTTGAATTAAGTTGGTACAGCTGAACAGTCTTATATCAACAAAACTCACAACAAATTTTCTGCAGGGAGCAATTCCAAAAACATTGTATTCAATCCTTCTTGTAGCAAGCGGATTAACACTAGGATCTATATCCTGGTAGCCCGCCATTATAGCTGTTCTAGGATAATATGTTGTTGCAATTCCTCCGGGCCCGGCACCTCCATTATAAGGAAGTGGTTGCGGTAAACCTCCAACAGTTAGGGTATAGGCATTGTTTGCATTTGCACATATTGCCTCGAAAGTTGCAATACTATTTGACCCTACTATAATATTATTATAAGTCTGATTATAGAAACAGAAAGGAAAGGCCATAGGTATTGAACCCGAAAACTTATCATCAATATATATAGATGGTATTGTAGTACCCGAAGTATTATTATAAGGAGTAAAGGCTGTAGTAGTTACCACATAATCTGTAGTAGATTTCAAATGAGGTACCTGGTATGTAAAAGAAGTACAGGCCTGTCCACAAGCGAGGTTAACTATTGATCCGTTTATGGTTGTTGGTATACAGCTTTGTGCTTTTACATTATAGAAGGAAATTAATAAAGCAAAAGGCAGGAGTAAATGTCTTTTCATGCAATTGAACAATTGAAATTTTAGGTCGTTGAAGATAAATAATTTCTCCTGAATGAAACATATATTAAAATTTCCACCTTACAAAGGCTTCCATGGCAGCATATTGGGTTAAGCCGAGTTGGGCATAGAGTTTTGCTGTATTAGCATTGCGTTCTTCAGCACGCTGCCAGAATTCCCGGTCATCGCTTCCCTGGAAGGGCACGCTGTCTTTTTGTGATTGGTGTATGAAAATTCCATGGCGTTTTTTTACTACCTGGTCAGGACTCATCGGTATGGCCATTTCTATTTCAGTAATATCCCATTCCTGCCAGGCACCTTTATACAGCCATAGCCAGCAATCATTGATCCAGTGGTCAGTCGTGAATTGTGAGTCGTGAGTCGGGAGAGCGTTTACAGACTTTATGCGTCTTAAGGCTGCTATTATCACATCAAAACAAACTTTATGCGTACCATGCGGATCGGCAAAATCGCCGGCGCAATAAATTTGTTGCGGCTTTAATTTGTTTAATAGCTCAATGGTTTGTTGTACATCGGCTTCACCCATTGGATTTTTTTCAATGGTGCCTGTTTCATAAAACGGCAGATTCATAAAATGTATCTGCTCATCTTTTAAGCCTACGTATTTGGAGGTAGCTTTGGCTTCGCATCTCCTTATCAATCCTTTTATAGCTCTAATGGTATCAGTATCTTTTTCGCTTGATCTTTTTATGTTTAAAAATGCAGTTGCTTCATCTAATATTTTTTTACTCTTAGTTTCATCAATATCAAACATACTTTCAAAGCCTACAGCAAAGTCAATGAACCGGGTAACAAATTCATCCGTTACTGCAATATTGCCGCTGGTTTGGTAGGCCACATGTACATCATGCCTCTGGTCGTGCAGGCGCATAAAAGTGCCACCCATGCTGATAATATCATCGTCGGGGTGAGGGGAGAAGATGATGGCTTTTTTAGGAAAGGGCTCATGCCTTTCGGGGTGGGAGGCACGCTTTTCTGAAGGCTTGCCACCTGGCCATCCGGTGATGCTGTCTCTTAATAAATAAAATACCTGCAGGTTAATTTCATAGGCATCGCCTTTTTCAACCAGCAGGTCGCTGAGACCGTTATCGTTGTAATCCATATTGGTTAAACTTAACACGGGCTTTTTTAGTTTTAATGCAAGATTTACAACGGCACGTTTTACCATACTGTCGGTCCAGTCGCATTCGCCGGTTAACCATGGACTCTTAAACCTTGTCAATTCAGCAGCGCAGGTTTCGTCAATTACAAAAACGCAGTCATCATGATTTTGTAAAAGCGATGCAGGGATATCTTCGGTATCATCTTCTTCAACAGACCTTTTTACAACCGGGGCTTTTGTTTGTCCCCAGGCCATTAAAATTATTTTTTTAGACCTTAATATGGTGTTGATGCCCATGGTGATGGCCATACGGGGCACCTGGCTCATGTGGCCAAACTCGTATGCGTTGGCAATACGGGTGCTGTTATCTAAACTTATTAATCTTGTTTTTGAATGGATGCTGCTGCCGGGTTCAT
>JAYUYX010000220.1:0-3648 GCA_043752205.1 Chitinophagaceae bacterium | reverse complement strand
GCAAGATCTGATACCAATTATCTAAAGACAACTGGCTTTTCTGTTTCATTGGGCAAACAGTTAAAATGGCCGGACGATTATTTCAGCCTTGTGTATACATTAAACGTAACACAATATAAATTGATGAACTACCCGATTTTTGATCAGGATTTCAGAACGGGTACTTCCAACAACGTTAGTTTTAAAATTGCTTTGCAACGTTCATCTGTGTTTGATCCTATTTTCCCTAAGAGTGGTTCTAATATTATGGCAAGTGTGCAATTCACTCCACCGTATTCTTTAATTAACAGCAACATTACTAAGACGGAGAATAAATATAAAAACCCTGAATACCATAAATGGAGATTTAATGCGGAATGGTTTGTACCTATTGGAAAGCCAATGGGTGCTGAAAAAAATCGCCAGTTAGTAATGAAGATAGCGGCCAAGTATGGTTTTATGGGCAGGTATGATAAAAAACTGGATTATTCGCCATTTGAAAGATTCCAGGTGGGTGACGCCGGTTTAACCAACAACTTTGGTTTACTTGGTTACGACATTATTGCACATCGTGGTTACCCGGTTTATCAATCATCTGATCCGACTGTTAATCCTGACCAGCAAAATGCCACACAGTTCTTTACCATTTTTAATAAGTATACTTTAGAAATGCGGTTTCCGCTGGTTACTAATCCCAGTAGTACTATCTATGCGCTAAGCTTTTTTGAAGCAGCTAATGGGTGGTATAATTATAAAGATTATAATCCTTTCCGGTTGCGCCGTAGTGTAGGTGTGGGTATGCGTTTCTTTCTGCCAATGTTTGGTTTGCTTGGGTTTGATTATGGGGTTGGGCTTGATCGCATAACACCGGGACAAAAAGGATTGAAGGGAGCTTCCCGATTTACATTCATGCTTGGGTTTGAACCGGAATAATAATAATCAATTACAAACGTCTAAAAAGAATCGTTATGAAAAAACTTTTGCTTCTACTCTGCAGCTTGTGGTTGGTAGCATTTACAGCACAGGCACAGAAGTATGCTATTATTGACACCAGGTATATACTGGATAAGATGCCTGATTATAAAGAAGCTCAAAAACAGTTGGATAATGTGGCCGCAGGTTGGCAAACAGACATTAACGGTAAACAAACTGAGCTTGATAAAATGTATAAAGACTTTGAAGCCGAGCAAGTAATGTTGAGTGAAGAATTGAAGAAAAAAAGAGAAGACCAGCTTTTTAATAAAGAAAAAGAATTGCGGGATTTACAACGAAAACGCTTTGGTTTTGAAGGAGATTTGTTTAAAAAACGACAGGAGTTTGTGAAACCAATACAGGATAAAGTATACAATGCAGTACAGAAAATGGCGGTGCAGCGGGGCTATGATTTTGTACTGGATAAAAGTGAGGGAATTACCATTATCTTTGCCGACCCTAAATTGGACAAGAGTGAGGATGTGCTGAAAGAATTAGGGGTAAAAAATTGATTTTTAAATCAACGAACAAGTAAGATTGTTAAAAAATAAATAAGCAGGCAACTAAAAATCTATTTGCCTTATCTACTAAAGCAATAACAAAACAAAACAGATGAAAAAAATTATTACAGCAATTCTATTATTCGCAGGTTTCTTTTTTTCTGGTACTGCCAATGCACAAACAAAATTTGGCTATATCAGTATTGAAAATATTGTGGGGCTGATGCCCGAAACTGCTAAAATAGATTCTACATTAGAACGCTACCAGGCCGATTCAATAACTCCGCAATATGCGCAGATTGTTCAGTTGTACCAGTACAAAGACAGCATTTATCGTGATACAGTACATAAAGCACCGCCAGCAGTAAAAAAACAAATTGAACAGGAATTACCAACCTTAATTAATCAGATACAAAACTGGCAGCAAATAGTAAACCAGGCGGTAGAAGCAAAGCAAAATGAACTATTGGCACCTATTTATAAAAAAGTATATGATGCTATAAGAGCCGTAGCTAAAGAAAAAGGATATAGTCACATATTGACTAAAGAAGCTTTTTTGGTAGCACCCGAAGCTGATGATATTATTTTACTTGTAGCAGCTAAGCTTAAAATTAATGTGCCGAAGGCTAAGTAAGCGAAAAAAATAAATAAAAGAAGTCCCTTTTACTTTTGTAAGAGGGACTTCTTTTTGTGCGGTACTACCGGCCCCGTTACTATTTTTGCACTATGCAGCAAGCAAATCCTATAGGTGTTTTTGATTCCGGCTACGGTGGGTTGACGGTGTTGAAAGAGATAGTACAGAAGCTTCCTCAATATGACTATATCTATTTAGGCGATAATGCCAGGGCACCGTATGGCAACCGCTCTTTTGAAACTGTATACGATTATACTCTTCAATGTGTGAAATGGTTTTTTGAGCAAGGTTGCTCATTGGTAATACTGGCTTGTAATACTGCTTCAGCAAAAGCCTTACGAACTATTCAGCAAAATGATTTACCCAAAATAAGCCCGGGAAAAAGAGTGCTTGGAGTAATTAGGCCTACAGCAGAAATAATCGGTACTTTTTCTCAAACTAAAAGTGTAGGGGTGCTGGCTACTAATGGAACTGTAGCTTCTGAATCGTATCCCATGGAAATAAGCAAATTTTTTCCTGCATTAAACGTGTACCAACAAGCTTGCCCTATGTGGGTGCCTTTGGTGGAAAACGAAGAATATAAAAGTCCGGGCGCAGATTTTTTTATAAAAAAAAACCTGCATAATATATTTGAGAAAGGGGAAAATATTGATGTCATTTTGCTGGCCTGCACCCATTATCCTTTATTAAAAGAAAAGATTGAAGAATACCTGCCTGTCGGGGTTAAGCTTATTTCCCAGGGAGAAATAGTTGCAGATAGCCTGGTCAGTTATTTAAATCGCCATCCTGAAATAGAAAGCCGCTGTAGTAAAAATGGGCAAAGAAAATTTTACACCACTGATTCACCTACGGATTTTGATACCCATGCCAATAGCTTTTACGGGGAGCCGCTAAGCTCTGAACATGCTGACCTGTAAACTATTAAACCTTCGTGACCGGGCTTGTAGAAACAGGCAGAGTTTTTTTGTAAAAACAATCTCAAACCTAAAATTTTTAAACCTCAAACCATTACCTTTGCCGTCCTTTCACAAACAACGGGTGTGGTGATCTGTTGGTGAACCCCGCTTAAAACGGGATAAACTTGAAACCTGGGCTGTTCCCGGTCTTTATTTCAAAACAAGTGAAAAAGTAAATAATTATGAAACGTACATTCCAACCTCATCGTAAGCGTCGTAAAAGTGTTCACGGTTTCCGTAAGCGTATGGCAACAGCCAATGGCCGTAAAGTATTGGCAAGCCGCCGTGCCAAAGGCCGTAAGAAACTTACTGTTTCCGATGAGAGTAAACTAAAATAAACCAGTACTCCAGCGTTACCCTAACGAGAAGGAACGGGAAGCTCACTATATTTATAGCTCCGATTTACATCGGGGCTTTTTTTATTATTGGCACCACAAAACTTTTGGCTAAACAATTTACTTTAGGAAAAAATGAACGGCTTAAAAGCCGGAAGCTAATTGAACAATTATTCAGTGAAGGAAAGAAGTTTGTCATCGTTCCATTCAGGGTTTTGTACATAATTGATAAAAAGGGAAACGGATTGCTGCAATTTGGTGCAGGGGTAAGC
>JAYUYX010000219.1:0-9209 GCA_043752205.1 Chitinophagaceae bacterium | reverse complement strand
TTTATAAAGTAGGGATATTTGCTCCGCTCTACCTTGATTCAGTATTTAATAAAAATACTTACAGACATAAAAATGTTCCTAGGTTTATAATGCCTGCTGTTGATTTTGTACAGGGTGCTTTAATTGCATTAGACAGTTTACAGACCGGCGAAAATTACATTAATGCTTCCGTTTACGACACAAAATCTTTTACAGAACCAATTGCGGATCTTATAGTAAATAAAAAACTGGATAGCCTGGAACTGATCATAGGTAGTGTTCGTGATGAAGATTATACCCAACTGGCTAATTTTGCATTGCAGAAAAATATACCTTTTATATCGGCTACCTATCCCAATGATGGCGGCATTAAAGGCAATCCTTTTTTAGTTATCATGAACTCTACATTAAAAGCACATTGCGAAGCTATATACAGTTATGTGCTTCAGAATAACGGTACCGATAAAATCTATCTATGTCGCCAAAAGGGAGGTCAGGAAGATATGGTGGTATCTTATTTTAAACAGATAAATGAAAAAGAGGGTAAGCCCTTATTACCTATTGAGGTATTAAATCTGGATAATAGTATTACAGCTGCGTATCTTAAGACAAAATTGGACAGTAACCGCAAAAGCGTGCTTATTGCTGCAAGCCTTGACGAAAAGTTTGCCGGCCAGATAGCAAAAGCAGCTTATGATCTACACAAAACCCATCCCCTTACATTAATAGGTATGCCCACCTGGGATAATTTCTCAGCGCTTTACAATAAAAAAAATCTGTACGATTTTCCGGTTTACTACACTACTCCATTCTATCATGATAAGCAGGATGCATTTAGCAAATCGCTCACGGCTGCTTATTATAAAAAATACAAAGGCAAGCCAAGTGATATGGCTTTTAAAGGGTTTGAAAGTGTATATTATTTTACAAAATTACTGACTAAAAATCCAGATAATTTTATGAGCAGTATTAATGATAAAAGGTCAAAAGTTTTTTGCGAATACAACTTCAGGCCGGTTAAGCAAAATGCAGAAACTGTTATACCTGATTATTTTGAGAACAAACATCTGTATCTTATAAAGATTATGAATGGCTCTGCTTCCAAAGCATGGTAAATGAAAAATAGAAGTTTTTGGCCCCCGTTTTCGATACTTATCTTATTAAATATTTTCGCTGCATTGTATATAGAATAACAAATGTTAGCGGAACACCTACTCCAATAATAACGCTCATAATACCTGTGTATTGGCTTGTGCCCATAATAAAAAAACTTGCTATTAACGGCGCTATTTCACCTGCCAGATACATCCAATAGCCATCTTTTTTTAGTTTTCGCATCCAAAGTGCCCCTATAAAACACAGAATGATTCCAATTATACCAATAGAAATTAATGGAATCATATTTTGTTGTGAAAGTTCAATGGCGGCTTTGGTCTTTTCCATTTCAGCTAATTTTTTTGCAGAAATTTCATCTCCTTTACTTGCGGCCTTATCCAAAAACCCAAGCAAAAATTTATTAATAAAGGGCATTAACAAGGTTAGGAGTCCAAATATTGCACATCCAATAAAAGTTAAAATGGTTAATACATTTAAACCCTGGGGCAATTTGGATTTTGCATTTTCACCAAAATTTAAAACATCGGTAGTACTTTCCTGCGTCATAATAGTTAGTTTCTTACAAAATAAAAAATAGTGCTGTAATTCAAAAACAAATCTAATTAAGTTAGAAGCGGAAGCTAACTTTTTCTCTTCAGTTTTAGATAATCTAAAAAATACACAATTTTAATTGTTACCTCGTTACTGTGGGGATTATCTACTGCCTTACCAAAGTTTTTAAAATAGCTGAGGTTGCTGTATGGGTCGATGTTTACGTTACTACCTAATGCATTTTTCCAGGCAATGGTAAGCCTGCTACCCAGTAAAAAATCCCATGTAAAAAACATATCTACATTAAAGGTGTTGAAGTTCAGGTTTTCATTTGCAAAAAATGTAGTATCTCTCCAGGTCCCATCGGGGTTGAGGTTATAAAAATTTGTGTTCTTTAATAAAGACCAATAATGGCGCATGCGAATGTTAACATTCATTCTTGAAGTGAAATTATATTGTGCGCTTACAATGGCCGTATTGGTTTTTACATCGCGGCGGGAAATTACAGGGGAGCCATCGGCATTTGTTTTGTACGCCCAGCCCCAATTGCCTCTATCCTGTAAAACCTCCATATTTGTGTTTACCTGAAATTTATCATTGAACCGGTAACGCAGGCCTATACTTCCTTTCCAATAGGGGTCTCTAGGTAAAGGTGATTCTGCACCACCTAAATTCCAGCTTACGTGTAATTTTTTCCTGCTATCGCTGCTGCCATTAAAGCCAAAGTAATAATAGGGTGTACGGCGCAGAAAATATCCTGTATACTTATTGGAGTGAACAAAATAATCTTTGTTCCAGCGGGGGCTGGTTTGAAATGACAAACTAAGATCCCAAAAGTTCTTAAATAAAAAGAAAGCGCTGGCGCCTACATTAAAACTGGCCCATGTAAAAGGTTTATACAAATAAACATTGTTGAAATTGATACGATAATTATGATTAAGAAAGTACCGCGTTGGCTTATTCATGATGTAACCAATGTTACCATTATATTTAAATGAATTGTTGTTTTGTATAAATCCAAGGTCATTAGGATCATATTTATCACTTTCTACGCTTACTGTACCCCTGTATTGAATTACACCACTTACTTTACCAAATCCGGCCACGGTTGTAAAGCCATTATAATTTGCCTGCTTACCCCAGATACTGCTGTACCTGCCACTGAATGAAAAATTATGGTTATTTTTTTTATCAAAAAGAGAAAGGTCGATACTGCTCACATTTGCATTACGACTGTTACCCTTGCGTAGCACGTTAGTATTTGTAAAACTTACAGATGAGCGGTTCTTTAAAGCCTGATCAAACACGATGATGTTATAATTGGTAAGCGGCTCTGTTAAAATGCTGAAGGTTGAATCGTTAGTCAGGTCCTTTAGTTTTGCATACATCGGTGCTGATATTGCATTAAATATTCCAATACCCAGATTACCTTTTGTGCGGCCGGAAAATTTTGTTGCATTATACAACCTGGTGATTCCTGGGTTTTTTATTATTCTATATTGCGGGTCATCACCATAGGTTCGCAGTACAGTTGAAGAAAGGTCAGGTGCATCGCCAATTCTACGGGAATAAAACAATCCTGCTTTATTAAACAACTCGGTTCCTTCAGTAAAAAAAGGGCGGTAATCAACAAATTTTACTTCGAAGGGTGACAGGTTAAGGAAAATATTATCGCTTTGCACCTGGGCAAAATCCGGTATTAAGGTCATATCCAGGGTAAAGCCTTCACTTACACCATATTTTACATCCATGCCACCGCTGCGAAGAAACTCAGTAACATTTCCTTTTGCAGTTGGAGAAACCCTGATTCCCCCGGAAAGATATGGAAGGAAAGATAAACGGGTGGGTGGCTTTATATTGGTTAAACCCTTCCAGGTACCCCATTGATTTAACTCACCACTAATGTTTGGGTTTATTGCATTCCAGGAGCTGTTCTCATTTTCAATACGGGTAAAGCGTGCAAAATTAATTCCCCAATCCTGTATGTCTTTTTTAGAGAACCTGATAGCACTTAACGGAATCCTGATCTCTGCTACCCAACCATCTGTTTTAATACTTGTTTTGCTTTCCCAAACGGCATCCCAGCTACCATCATAAACTACCCCGCCGCCACTTTGTGATACCTTTAGATCACCCTGCACATTGGCAGAGGTTACCTTAAAAACAAAACCGTTCTGCTTATCCTGGTAAGTATCAAAGCCAACTGCAAAAATATCTACATCCTGCCTGTCAAGCACATCTCGTGCTGTTAGCTGCTTACGAATATTACGAGGGTCATCATACATATATGCGCCCACATAAATAGCTGTATTATCGTAAGCGATCTTTACTTTAGTATTTTTGGAGGAGGCTTTACCAAAAGCAGGTGTAACAGTTATAAAATCACTGCTGGCTTCAATATTCTTCCAGGCTGCATCATCCAGGTTTCCATCTATTTTAATAGTTTGATCTATTTTAATTGCAGGAATACTTCTAACCTGTGTATAAGCAACAGAGGGAAAAAGATATACGAGTACGGCTGGTATTAGTAAGCGGGTTAGCATTTAACGTTGAGTAAAGATAAAAATATAAACGTAAATAGCAATCAGATGCCGCTACCACATTATTACGGTAGTTATGCCTTTTGTTTTCTACGTTGTAATTCTTTTTTTATTAAGCTCAGTTCCCTGCCGGTTTGGCCAGATACAGAACTGTTCTCCTGTGCCCGGCGCATTAAGTAAGGAATAACATCTTTTATAGGCCCAAAAGGTAAATATTTACTTACTGAAAAACCTGCTTTTGCAAGGTTGAAAGTAATGTTATCACTCATGCCATATAATTGCGAAAAATGAACATGTGGATGATCATGCGGTAACCCTTTTTTATCCAAAAGCTCAGCAGTGTATAAATTACTGTATTCGTTATGTGATGCAACTATTACGGCGATCCTGTCCAGCCTGTCTATGCAAAATTCAACAGCATCATTATAATCTTTATCACAGGCTTCTTTATTGGGTTGAATGGGCGATGGGTAACCAAGCTCCGTAGCACGTCTTCTTTCTTTTTCCATGTATGCCCCCCTTACCAGTTTTGCCCCCAGTATAAAATTTCTTTCAGTGGCAGCAGTAAATGAATCCTGTAAAAATCTAAACCTATCGTGCCGGTATAACTGAATGGTATTATAGATTACTACTTTTTCTGTATTAAAAATATCCATCATTAAAATGGTTAACGCATCAACGGGGTCTTGTATCCAGGTTTCTTCAGCATCTATTAATACACCAATATTCTTTTTCTCTGCTGCCTCACACAACTGCTGAGTGCGTAACCGCACCCTGTGCCATTCTTCTTTTTCGGCGGCTGTTAATAATTCTACTGCTGCCAGGTATCGTTTCATTAAAGTGCCTTGCGTATTATGCATAGCAGCATCCAGTTTTTCCAGTAGAGAGAACCGGGCAAAACCGGTGATCTTAACACTCATAAATGGAATGTTGGCCTGGGTTGCAGCATAATCGATCACTTTTTCAAATTCATCACGGGCATGCTCAAAATTCTCTTCGCCTTCTTTTCCTTCCACGCCATAATCCAATATTACCTGTACCTTATATTCTTCAAGCTTATCTGCAACCTTTGCTGTTTGTTCTAAATTTTCGCCACCAACAAATTGTTGAAAAATTGTTTTTCGTATCAATGATTTGGTAAAGGGGATATGCCATTTAATGGCCAGCGGTGTAATCTTCAAACCTGTATTAACTATCCATGGCTTACCCATTATGCTGAAAAGAAAATTTGCTTTTTTTAAAGCCCCGTTCGATTTAGCGGCAAAAGCGTATTGTGTATTATCAAAGGAGATTTTTGTTTGATCTGTCATAATTAGCAATTCGTTGACCGAAATTGATAAAACAATAACGAACTGCCAAATAAAAAGCGTGAGACGTGAATGGTGAGACGTGAGTGTTGAGCCCTCAATACCAGATAAGGCTTAATTATTCATAATGCGCTCACTCACGATTCACTACTCACGTTTCACGCCTTATCTTTGCAAAAAAAATAATGGATAAGAAAGCAAAAGAATCGCTTGTAGTGATGACGGAACTGGTTTTACCGAATGATACCAATACTTTTGGCAACCTGATGGGTGGCCGTTTAATGTACTGGATGGATATTGCTGCAGCACTGGCTGCCATGAAGCATTGTGGAGCCCCGGTGGTAACTGCATCGGTTGATAATATCTCTTTTGAGAACCCAATCAAGCTGGGCAACGTGGTTCATATTGAAGCCTCTTTAACAAGAACTTTTAATACCAGCATGGAAGTGCATTTAAATGTTTGGGGCGAAGATGCTATACAGCAATATAAATACAAAAGCAATGAGGCCTATTACACTTTTGTATCACTTGACCCCAACGGAAAACCCCGTAAAGTAAATCAATTGGTACCCGAGACCGAGTATGAAAAAAAATTGTTTGAGGGCGCCCTCAGAAGAAGGCAATTAAGATTGATACTTGGTGGTAAAATGAAGCCCGAAGAAGCAGTAGAGTTAAAAGCTTTATTTATCAAGGATTAATTCTCCTGTACCGGTTTATATTTTTTGCTCTGCTCAATAGCATCCATCACCTGTTCCAGTATCTGTTCGGTTGAATCTTCATAATTGATTGATAAAGGATCCTTAAAAGTAACCGACAGCCTGGTGCCCTTGTTTAAAAGCTTTAATCCCTTTTTATCAAAAGCTTTACTAAAACCATCTATCACTATGGGCACAACTATGGGTTTATAATGCTTTATGATAAAGGCCGTGCCCTTACGGCCCGGTACATAGGGCGTAGTAGTGCCCTGTGGAAAAGTAATAATCCAGTTATTATCCAGGGCCCGTGAAATCTTACGGGTATCACTGGGGTCAAGCCCTTTTCTTACTTCCCTGGCATCATCAACCCAAACCCTTTTTACCATAATAGAACCGGCAAGGGCAAATACTTTACTCAGCAGGTTCTTTTTCATGGTTTCCTCTGCCGATACAAACTGTATTTTAGTATAGGGCCACAGCAGGTAATAAGGAATACCAAGTTTGTTTTTTTTACGCCAGCTAACTGCACAAAAAATATGTAAAAAAGCAATTACCTCAGCAAAGTAGGTTTGATGATTACTTACAAAAAGCACATTGGTCTTTGGTAGTTTTTTCAACTTTTCCATACCCGTTACCTGCATTTTATTAATTATGGCCAGGCCTGGAAATGATATGGCTCCAATTACAGTATACACCATTTTTTTTATGAACCCCGATTCTTTAATGCTGTTGCCAAGCTTGCTCATGTATTAGTCATTTTAATGCTTATAGCTCAGGTGCAATTTATAAAAACTATGTATCAATAAATATATTTAGGCTAAATGATAAGGCTATACACTACAGCATATATTTGCAATCATGAAACCGGATACCGTAATTTTTGATATGGATGGGCTGCTCATCGATTCTGAACCACTATGGAAAAAAGCCGCAGATGAACTGTTTTTAGATTATAAAAAACAATTAACTCCCGGGCAATATAAAATAACGACCGGCTTGCGTACTAAAGAATTTCTGGAATACTGGTTTACTTATTTTACAATACCAATTGAAGAAATAAGCGCTGCCGAAGAAAAAATAGTGGATAACGTAATTGAACTGGTTAAGCAAAAGGGCAACCCTATGCCTGGGGTTGAATATATTTTTAATTTTTTTATGGCCCGGAATTTTAAAATGGGACTGGCATCTTCATCGGCCCCCAGACTGATAGACCTGGTTATAGACCTGCTGGGTATACAGCCATATTTGCAGGCTGTTTCTTCGGCTAATGACATGGCTTATGGAAAGCCCCATCCCGAGGTTTACCTGGATTGTGCACAAAAACTGGGATCAATACCTGCGAAGTGTATTTGCTTTGAGGACTCATTTAATGGCATGATAGCTGTAAAAGCCGCCAAAATGAAATGTGTGATTGTACCCGCTTTGCAAGATTATAAAGATTTAAAATGGGGGGCAGCGGATCTACGGATATCTACGTTAAATAATTTTAATGAGTCACTATTAGAGAGACTTTAACTACGTTATTTTTTATATAACTAATACATTATATTCTAAATTTACAGCGCAGAAAAAAAAATAAAAAAGAGCGTTGCTTGTTTTTTTTGTAAAAAAAAGTATATTTACACCCGACATACACGTTGGCCTTAAAAGCCTTCAATTTTTAAAACTTTATTATTTACTCATAAATCAAAAACTAACACAATGAAAAAGTTATTACTATCATCAATAATTATGTTTGGAGTTTGCGGTTTTGTTACTGCTCAAAATGCAACTGAAGGGCAATCAAAAAAAGCAAATAAATCAACTATTGCCAGCCCAGCTGCGCCTACTCCTCAAAAATCTGCATTTGCAACAACTGCACCTGCAGACGTGATAAATGCTGATGGAACTGTAGCCGCTAAATCTGCAGATGCGCCAGCTATCGCTTCAGATAAAGTACAAACTACTTCAGATGATATGAAAGCACCAGTTGCCGGAGATAACGTAGATTATCAAAAGAAAAACGCAGCTAGAAAAGCTGAAGCTGCAAAAGCCGCTGCTGATAAAAAGAATAATTAATTTTAATTAGCGCTTTATACAAAAGACACCTCCAACGAGGTGTTTTTTTATGAATACTATTTCAAAAATTATGCAACAGCTATTATTACTACATGGTGCCATTGGAACCAGCCTCCACATGCTGGAACTTGAAAACGAGCTAACAGGCACTTTTACTGTTCAGCGGCTTAATTTCAGCGGGCATGGCGGCTCTCCATTTACTGATGAACCATTTTCCATAAAACAATTTGCACAAGAAGTAATTGCATTTTTAGATAAAAAAGAAATAACCACTACCAATGTTTTTGGGTACAGCATGGGTGGATATGTAGCCCTTTATTTAGCAAAACATCATCCTCAAAGAATAAATAAAATAATAACCCTGGCAACAAAATTCAAATGGGATGAAACTATTGCAGCAAAAGAAATAAAGATGCTGAACCCTGAAAAAATTGAAGAAAAGTTACCCGATTTCGCTAACAGTTTACAAAGCAGCCATGCACCAAATAACTGGAAAACCGTTTTACAAAAAACAGCTACCATGCTTCTGGAAATGGGCAAGGATAATCCATTAAAAAATGCAGATTATCAAGATATCCAGCATCAAACTTTAATAATGCTGGGCGACAGAGATAAGATGGTTACCCTGGATGAAACGTTGGAAGTTTACCGAGCCCTGCCCCATGCACAACTGTCTGTTTTACCAAATACGGCCCATCCAATAGAAATGATTGATAAAGCCCGCCTGGCCTTTGAAATGAAGACTTTTTTTCTGGATAATTAATCGTCCGTTTACTTAATTATCAGCCTGGCACCGAAATAATTACCCAAAAAGTCGCTGCAATTAGCCGTCCAGAGCCAAAATAGCCCTCATTTTAGTGATATATTCAGGCATATTTTACTACCTTCGCCCTCCCGTTTTAAAAACCACGGGGCAATTTTATGTCATTTATTAAAAAACAATTAAACGCAGATGCACAGGAAGGTTCTGCCGGGGATGCCGG
>JAYUYX010000218.1:0-20959 GCA_043752205.1 Chitinophagaceae bacterium | reverse complement strand
CTGACAACTACGCCACCGGCTTCTGTTACAGCACTCCAGGTTAGCCCAAAATCTTTACGGTTTATTTTACCATTGATGGTGAAACCTGCCTTAATATTACCGTAAGGATCTTTAACAACACCACCGAACTCTACCGATAATTTTACATTTTTGGTCACGTCACGTATGGTAAGATCGCCGTATAATTCATACGAGCCATCATTGTCAACGTTTTCAGTTTTTATTGCTTTAAATGTTACCTGGGGATATTTTTCGGCATCAAAGAAGTCAGCACTTTTAAGGTGTCCATCTCTTTGTTCATTATTGGTAGAGATTGAATGCACATCAGCAGTAAAACTGACATCGGCTTTTGTAAAGTCTTCGTCTTCCGTTTTTGCTGTAATATTAAAAATGTCAAAACTCCCTGAAACATTGGTGATCATCAGGTGCTTGATCTTAAAATGTACTTCGCTGTGTGTGGGATCTAATTCCCAGTTTTTGGTTGCCATAATATTAATTTTGATGCAAGTTAACAATTAATGTTTAAACATTGAAATATTTCTCTAGAAATACTTGTTAACTAAAAATCCCACCTGAAGGGTGGGATTTTTATATGTATTAATTTTGGCCCGGTTTACCTGCCAGATTCAAATTCTCTACGGATAATATTTAATGCAGCGCCCGCTTTAAACCATTCTATCTGTTGCTCATTATAAGTATGATTTACGGTAATGGTCTCCGAACTTCCATCGGCGTGGTTTAATACCATTTGTAATTGTTTGGCAGGAGCAAAGGTTGTCAGCCCTATAATATCAATGCTGTCGTCTTCCTGTACCTTATTGTAATCTTCCTTATCTGCAAAGGTTAAACCCAGCATGCCCTGCTTTTTCAGGTTGGTCTCATGTATCCTGGCAAAAGATTTTACAAGCACCACCCGTACACCCAGGAACCTGGGTTCCATGGCAGCATGCTCTCTTGATGAACCCTCTCCATAATTTTCATCACCCACCACAATGGTACCAACACCTGCAGCCTTATAAGCCCTTTGTGTACCTGGCACAGTGCCGTATTCACCCGTTAGTTGGTTTTTTACATTATCTGTTTTTTCATTAAAATAATTAACGGCGCCAATCAGCATGTTGTTACTGATATTATCTAAATGGCCACGAAACTTTAACCATGGGCCCGCCATGGAAATATGATCAGTTGTACATTTTCCTTTTGCTTTGATCAACAATTTTAAACCTTTAAGATCTGTGCCTTCCCATGACTGGAATGGCTCCAATAATTGTAACCTGTCTGATGTTGGTGAAACGATCACGTTCACATTACTGCCATCTTCTGCCGGTGCCTGAAAGCCTGCATCTTCAACCGCAAAACCTTTCAGTGGCATTTCAATTCCTAAGGGTTCTTCAAGCTTAAATTTTTCGCCTTTATCATTTGTCAGATAATCGGTAAGCGGGTTAAAAGTAAGTGAGCCGGCAATGGCCAACGCAGTTGTTATCTCAGGTGAAGCAACAAATGCATGGGTATTTGGATTGCCGTCATTTCTTTTTGAAAAATTTCGGTTATAAGAAGTTACTATAGAGTTCCTGCGCTGGGGATCGGTTGAATGGCGTGCCCACTGGCCAATACAAGGTCCACAGGCATTGGCTAAAACAACCCCACCCATTTTTTCGAATGTGGCTAAGTAACCATCTCTTTCCACAGTATATCTTACCTGTTCTGAGCCCGGTGTTATGGTAAATTCTGCTCTGGCCTTAAAACCATTATCAGTTGCCTGTTGGGCAATGGAAGCCGAACGGGTAATATCTTCATAAGAGGAATTGGTACATGAACCGATCAGTCCAACTTCCAATACTTCGGGCCAGTCATTTACTCTTACTGCATCTGCAAACTTTGAAATTGGCCAGGCGAGGTCGGGTGTAAACGGTCCGTTAATATGTGGTTCCAGTTCTGATAAATTAATTTCGATAACCTCATCAAAATAAGCCTGGGGATTTGTATATACTTCATCATCGCCTGTGAGGTGCTCAGCTATTGCATTGGCAGCTTCAGCAACTTCAGTGCGGCCTGTACCTTTTAAATACTCAGCCATCTTCTCATCATAACCAAAGATGGAAGTGGTAGCCCCTATCTCGGCACCCATATTACAAATTGTTCCTTTACCTGTGCAGGACAAAGACTTTGCGCCTTCCCCAAAATATTCCAGTATAGCACCTGTACCACCTTTTACTGTAAGGATGCCAGCCACTTTTAAAATAATATCTTTCGATGCTGTCCAGCCGCTTAATTTACCGGTCAATTTTACGCCGATCAGTTTTGGGAATTTGAGTTCCCAAGGCAGTCCCGCCATAACATCACAGGCATCGGCACCACCAACACCAATGGCTACAATACCCAGTCCGCCGGCATTTACAGTATGACTATCTGTACCGATCATCATACCACCCGGGAAAGCATATTGCTCCAATACCACCTGGTGAATGATACCTGCACCGGGCTTCCAGAAGCCAATGCCGTATTTATCAGAAACAGAAGCCAGGAAATCGTATACTTCTTTATTTTGAATTTTTGCTTTTGAAAGATCCTCCACTGCGCCAACCTCGGCCTGTATCAGGTGATCGCAATGCACGGTAGAAGGAACAGCCACTTTTGTGCGGCCAGCCTGCATAAATTGCAATAAAGCCATCTGGGCAGTAGCATCCTGCATGGCAACACGGTCAGGTGCAAATTCTACGTAATCCTTTCCTCTTTCAAATGCAATGGTTGCATCACCCTGCCAAAGGTGGGCATATAATATCTTTTCTGTTAAAGTGAGGGATTTGCCGGTTGCTTTACGGGCAGCATCAATACGGGTGCTGAAGTTGCTGTACAACTTTTTGATCATTTCAATGTCGAAGGCCATGGGAATAATTTGATAATTTGATAATTGATTGATTCGGAAATGAAGAGAAATTTGAAGCCAAAAGGTGGATTTACATGATCACATCAGCTAATTTTCAAACCTGCCTGTCGGTAGGCAGGTTTCCAGATCTTCAAATCGGAATGCTGCAAATTTAAGAAAACCAGAGCATTTTATAAAGCCTTTGTTTTTGGTATAAAATCTGTTTAACTTTAGCAGTATGAACCGGTTCAAGTATTTTATTGAGTGGCATGTATTTGGTGTTTGCTCTGCTATTGGCGAAAAAATGGGTATTGCCACATCTACTATCCGTAAATATTTTATTTACATGTCATTCATGACATTTGGATCACCGGTGATCGTGTATCTTTTTGTTGCTTTCTGGATGAATTTAAAGCGATATATCTTTAATGCCAGGAGAAACCCTTTAAGGTATTTGTAAAAACCAAGCCCCTCTGGAACTGCGTTCGTTCTTTTTCAAAGAACCCCGAAGGGGGAGAAAATTCCGAAGATTTTAGCGAAGAATAATTTTTTTAGATTGTAATTTAAATAGAGGTGATTTGAAATTATGAGCTACCCTTCGCAGTTCCCTCTCCTTCGGAGAGGGGTTGGGGTGAGGCTGCTTTCCTGATCCTCACCAACTTCTCTAATAAAGTTTCCAGCAATTCAAGCCTTAGCATATTGGCTCCATCACTTTTTGCTACGGCAGGGTTGGGGTGTGTTTCAATAAATAGTCCATCAGCACCGGTAGCAATGGCCGCTTTGGCGATGGTTTCTATCAATTCAGGATTGCCGCCGGTTACGCCGCCTGACTGGTTGGGCTGCTGCAATGAGTGCGTACAATCCATGATCACGGGAACATTTATTTCTTTCATCCAGGTAATATTACGGTAATCCACTACCAGGTCGGTGTAGCCAAAAGTATTTCCCCTTTCTATCAATCCCACTTTATCATTACCCGCTGCATTAATTTTTTCAACGGCAAATTTCATAGATGGGCCGCTTAAGAATTGTCCCTTTTTCACATTAACGATCTTGCCTGTTTTTGCTGCGGCAATTAAAAGATCTGTTTGCCGGCAGAGAAAAGCAGGTATTTGTAAAATGTCTACATATTCAGCAGCCATAGCCGCTTCTTCAGCAGTATGAATATCAGTTGTAGTTGGTAAATTGAATTTTTCACCAACTTTTTTTATGAGTTTTAAAGCGTTCTCATCACCAATGCCTGTAAATGAATTGGCAGATGTACGGTTTGCTTTGCGGTACGATGCTTTGAAAATATAAGGGATATCAAGCTTTGCACAAATGGCTGAAACTTTTTCCGCAATATCCATCACTACTTCTTCTCCTTCAACAACACAAGGCCCTGCAATAAGGAAGAAATTATTTGAGTTATATTTTTGATTGCTGAACAGATCTTTTAAATATTTTTCCATATCGCAAAGTTAGGGTGTAAATTGATTACACTGATTAGTACGAATTGTACCAATTAAATTGAGATGGGAGTGACCTGAACAATTCCGTCATTAAAAAATTCGTGTAATTGGTGCAATTCTATGAAATTCGTGTAATAATTAAAACTATGGTAAAAGAAAAAATATTAGTTATCGGTGCGTCGGGGCAGATAGGTGTTGAATTAACGCTGGCACTCCGTAAGCTTTATGGTAATGCAAATGTTATTGCATCCGACCTACGGGAAGAGAATGACCTTTTGAAAGGAACCGGTCCTTATGTGAGCATGGATGTGATGAACAAGGAAATGCTGCATGTGCAGGTGATCAGGCAGGGGATAACACAGATCTATTTACTGGCAGCCATTCTTTCTGCCACAGGTGAAAAAAATCCAAACCTCGCCTGGAACCTGAATATGCAGAGCTTGTTGAACGTATTGGATATTGCCCGTGAAGAAAAATTACATAAGGTTTATTGGCCTTCATCCATTGCAGTGTTCGGTCCTACATCGCCAAAACAAAACTGTCCGCAGCAAACCGTAATTGAACCGGTAACGGTATATGGCATCAGTAAATACGCCGGGGAGTTTTGGTGCAACTATTATCACCAGCGCTATGGTATTGATGTAAGAAGTTTGCGTTACCCGGGTTTAATAAGTTATAAAAGTGCACCGGGTGGCGGCACAACAGATTATGCCATTGAGATTTTTCATGAAGCACTGGAAGAAAAAAAATACAAATGTTTTTTAAGAGAAGATACTTACCTGCCCATGATGTATATGCCTGATGCCATACGTGCAACTATTGAACTGATGGAAGCTGATGCGTCAAAGATTTCAATACGCACTTCTTATAATATTTCGGGCATGAGTTTTTCGCCAAAGGAAATTACGGCCGAAATAAAAAAGCATATTCCTGAATTCGCTATAAGTTATGAGCCTGATTACCGCCAGCAGATAGCTGATAGCTGGCCCCAAAGCATTGATGATACCGTGGCAAGAAAAGACTGGGGCTGGAAAGAAGAATTTACTTTGGAAGCAATGACGAAAGATATGCTGGATAACCTGGGGAAGTAGAGAAGTAAAAAGTAAAAGTAAAAATTAAAAAGTAAAGAATCTACTAGATCAGTTTATGCTCATAAGCATATTTTACCAAACCAATAACACTGCTTGTATTTGTTTTGCGGAAGATATTTTTACGATGAGTTTCAATTGTACGTTCACTTAGAAATAATTTTTCGGCTATCTGCTTGTTGCTTAATTCTTTTTCTATCAACTGGACGATCTCGATTTCACGGGTGGTTAAATGGGCTTCAGCATTTTCTTTTTTCATTTCACTTGCCCTTCCCATTTCATGTAATACTTCTTCACTGAAATATATACCACCTCCTGATATTTTCTCCAATGCCAGTACAAGTTCTTTTTGACCGATATTCTTTAAAACATAACCGGATATATCTGCATCATCGATCATCTGGTTAACCAGGTCGCCTTGGCCACTCATAGAAAGTGTCAGTATTTTTATTTCAGGAAATATTTGATGAACAATCTTAGATAATTCGGCCCCATTCAGTTCAGGCATCATTACGTCGGTTAATAAAATATCAACCGATGTTTTTTCAAGAAGGGATATCATCTCCAACGGTTGTGTACATTCTATAAGTACTTCAAACTGCTCATACCCGTGCAATAATGATTTTAAACCATCAATCACGATCTGGTGATCATCAACAATGCCTAATGTGATTTTTTTATTTTTCATGATGGGTTGAAGCTACGGTGCAATTAATCTAAATGTAAGTAAAAGTTTTTAATGTGCATTTGGTACATGAATGGCAACAAGTGTGCCTTTTCCAGGTGAACTATCAAAATCAACAGTACCTTTTAAAAATGTTACCCTGGAACTGATATTCTTTAAACCAATGCCTTCAAATTTTTGTTTGTCAGCTGTATCAAAACCACGGCCGTTATCCTCCACAGTGGCAGCTATGCCATCCGCATCTTTTATTAAAGATATATCAAGGTTATTAGCTCCCGAATGCTTTATAACATTGTTAACACATTCCTGTATTACCCTGTACAAAACAGTTTCTGTATTACTGTCCAGCCTTTCCTGTAAGCCTTCTGCATGCAGGTTTATTTTAATTACACGGTTATCGATCTTGTCCAGGAATTCTTTAACAGCACTGGCCAGCCCGCTTTTTAATAAGGCATTTGGCATCATTTGATGGCTTACACTTCTTATCTCTTTGCAACTTTCATCTACAAGACCAATGAGTTTTTCAAATGTTATTTTTTGTGCTTCATCTTTGAAGTGTATCTCATTTTCAAAAGCAGATAAATTCATTTTGGTAGCACTCATCATCTGTCCAACACCATCATGCAGATCCGCAGCAATACGCTTTCGTTCATTTTCTTCTGCATTGATAATAGCCCTTGTGGCAATGTCCTGTTGTTTAATTACGGCTTCCTGTAAATTTATTTTATTCTCTAACTGCCGTTTCCTGTAGAAAGCAGTACCAGCTAATAGTATAAGTGCCAGTCCAATTCCCAACCCCCAGAGCAGGTAATTTTTCTTTGTGATCTCTGCCTTTTGTAGTTTTAATTGTTGTTCTTTTTTTTCGGTTTGATATTTCGCATTCAATTGTTCTATCTGCTTCATCTTATCGCCGGTGTAAATAGAATCTTTAAGTGTTGTTTGCTTTTTATAATAATCCAGTGATAAAGCAAAGTCTCCTTTTTTTTCTGCAATTACTGCCAGTTCTCTATAATTTGATAAAAGCAGATCTGCAAACGACATTTTAATAGCAATAGTATTACTGAGTCCATACTGCTCCATTGCCTTTGCATAAAGCCCTTGTTCTTTATACATATAGCCAAGGTCACCATAATTCATTGCAATTGAAAAACTGTCTTTTAGTACTTTCCGTAATTCTAATGCCCTGGTAAGATAATCTTCCGCTTCTTTAAAATTCTTCTGCAAAGTATAAACACCTCCCAAAAAATTATAGCTGTATGATATTCCAACTTTATCATTCATTCTTTCACGAATAGCCAGTGAGCTTTTATATCTTTTTATTGCTTCGGCGTAATCTGCCTTATATTCAAATACAACTCCCGATTCGTTCAGAATTGTTGCCATACCATTTTCATCTTTCTGCTTTTCATAAATAGCATAGGCTTCATCATACATCTGCAGGGATCGGTCAAGGTCCTTTGTCTTCCGGTATAGTTTTCCCAACTCATTCAAAACTCCTGCTGTTTGGATTGGATCATTGGCTTTCTTTGCAATATCCAGCGCCTGATAATAATATACTGCTGCACTATCATATGAGCCTTTAAAATACCATGAAAGCCCCGTAAATTTTTTAAATTCACTTAAAGCGCTCTTGTTCTTTAGTTTTTCAGCAAGTCTGGACCCGGCAAGAGCTAAGGCCTGACATTCATCAAAATCCTTAAAAATAACTGCATGCAAAAGGGCATTATATGCTTTTATTTTTTCTGCATCATCAGCATTGAATTTAATAATGAACTGAAGGCTATCTATGTTTGCGGATTGTGCATTTGCCTGGAATGCAAAGCAGATAAAAAGAAAAAAGAAAAATCCCTTTTTGTATTTGAACATACGGATAAAAATTTCTTTAAGATAAGCCAAGGATATCTTTCATTGTGAAGATCCCTTTTTTATTGCAAATATATTCTGCTGCTAAAACTGCTCCTGCTGCAAATCCCTGGCGGCTGTGGGCCGTGTGTATAATCTCAATATCATCTATGAGAGAGCTGTATTTAATACTATGTGTGCCCGGTGCAGGATCCTCACGTTTACTGGTAATAACCAGTTCTTCTTTATTTTCTGATACGTCATTAATCCACTTCCTTTTACGTGTTATCTCATGCAGCACCTGCTCTGCAAGTGTAATGGCTGTGCCGCTTGGTGCATCTTTTTTTTGTGTGTGGTGAATTTCCTCCATACTTATATCATAGTTCTCATGATCTTTCATCAGCTGGGCCAATTTTTTGTTAACCTCAAAAAAGATATTTACACCAACACTGAAATTGCTGGCATATAAAAAACTTCCATTCTTTTCCTTACAAAAATTTTCTACCTCGCCCCAATCTTGTAGCCAGCCTGTACTGCCGCTTACAACAGGGATGCCTGCAGCCAAGCAGGTAATTATATTTTCCTTAGCGCTATGTGGGCCTGTAAATTCTATAGCTACATCACATTGCTGCAGGTTAGCTACTGTACATGCAGCCTTGTTATCAATATCTATTTTCAGATCAACAGTATGGCCTTTCTGTATAGCAATTGTTTCAATGGTCTTGCCCATTTTACCATAACCGATCAATGCAATTTTCATTGTAAAACTTATAATTTAAAAATACCTGTTCAGGTAAATGAAGATAATTATTTTGATTGATTATTTTCCGATGTGCAATACAATACTTATCCCGTTTGTGTTTGCAAGTTCACTATAGCCAGGTTTTATCTGCAGGCTCAGGTCATCGCTAACATCAAATGTTTTAAGATGTGCATCAACAGTAGCATCAACAACATTAAGCCCCCAAAAAGCTATGAAGAACAATACGGTATAATCAACATTCTGCCGCACCTGGTTTCTGAAAGTTTTTATTCTCTCAGGCTGGTCTTTTATTGTGAAATAAGGCTGCGGTATCAGGTAGTCATTTGATCGGTCTCCATCAATGGCATTGGTATAAGAATCCCTGGCTTCCCGGTATTGCTTTACATTTCTGAAAAAGATATAGGCTGTGGTACCAAGGGCTGCATATACAACAGGGATCTTCCAGTATTTTTTATTTGTGTACTGGCCCCAGCCTGGTACAATGGCCGAACGTATGGTTGCTATCCTGGGACTATATGCTTTTGAAGTATCTGGTTTAGAGAAAATATTGCTATTGCGCTTTTTCTTGGTACTGTCTGCCGATGTGATTTTTTGGGCCGACAACTGTGTGCATATAAAAAGCAAACAAAAAAAAATAAGTGTAGAAGCTTTTAACATTAAGAAACGTTGATGTTGAGTTTATCAAGCAGGGCATTCAGTTCTTCAACTGAGTAATATTCAAACAGAATACTGCCATTGCCTTTTTTACCATGCTTCATACGCACACGGGTATTAAAGTTTGAAGCTAAATTATCTTCTATCTTTTTAAGATTAGATGGTAGGCTGTCTTTTACAGCAACTTTAACAGCAGGCTTGTATTGTTTTCTTACCAGCTCTTCGGTTTGCCTAACTGATAACTCATTCTTTTTTATTTCATTAAAAATGAATAACTGCTTATCTATTACATCAACATTAATTAAGGCTCTTGCATGCCCCATGGTAATTACGCCAGTACGTACTGCTACCTGTATATCTGGCGGTAATTTAAGCAGGCGAATATAATTGGTAACCGTACTTCTTTCTTTACCCATTCTTTCGGCTACCTGTTCCTGTGTATATTCCAATTCATCCATCAGGCGCTTATAACTTAAGGATATCTCCATTGCATTCAGATCCTTGCGTTGCAGGTTCTCTAAAAGCGAAAGTTCTAAAAGCTCTGTATCATTTGCCTGCCTTATGTATACCGGAATGTCTTTTAAACCAGCAATCTTTGATGCCCTGTAGCGTCGCTCACCCGCAATTAACCTGTACTTACCATTGGGAAGTTTAGTTACAGTAAGTGGTTGAATAATGTCATGCATTTTAATTGATGATGCCAATTCTGCAAGGGCCTCTTCATCAAAATCATGGCGGGGCTGTTTGGGATTAACTTCTATCTGGTCCAATGCAATACGCATCGACACCGATTTCTGTTCTACTACTTCGGGTTTTAAGTTACCGGCCGTGGTCTTCAGGTCAGCATCAATGTTTTGTAATAAACTCCTGATCCCTTTTCCTAATGCATCTTTTTTATTTGGCTGCGACATTTTTGTTTGTTGTTTGTAGTTTTTTGTTTGTGGTTTGTTTGAATTTGGTTAGCTGTTGTTAACAACAAACCACAAACCAATAACCTATTCTTATTCCATTATCCTGTCTTTCTCTTTTATTTTGGTCATATTATTTTTCTGCAAAATCTCTTTGGCAAGGTTGAGGTAATTTATGGCACCCTTACTGTCAGCATCATATAAAATAACCGGCTTTCCAAAACTTGGCGCTTCACTAAGGCGGGTATTGCGGTGGATGATGCTGCTGAAAACAATGTCTTCAAAATGGCGTCTTACCTCACTCACAACCTGGTTACAAAGTCTCAGGCGGCCATCATACATCGTCATCAGTATGCCTTCTATCTTCAATTCTGTATTTAACCTGTTTTGTACAATTTTAATTGTGTTCAATAATTTGCCAAGGCCTTCCAATGCAAAAAATTCAGTTTGTACAGGAACAACTACGCTGTCGGCCGCTGTTAATGCATTTACGGTTATTAAACCCAAAGAGGGCGAACAGTCAATAACAATAAAATCATACTCCTCTCTTATCGGTTCCAATATCTTTTTTAAGACCATTTCCCGGTTAGGGTAATTGATCATTTCAATTTCTGCACCCACAAGGTCAATATGCGATGGAAGTACATCCAGGAAAGGGATTTCCGATTTTAAGATCATATCCCTGGCTGATGCTTCATTAACCATACAATCATACAGGCTTTGTGTAATATTATGCAAGTCAAACCCTGTACCCGTGGTACTATTGGCCTGCGGATCGGCATCAACCAATAATGTTTTAAACTCCAGCACAGCAAAACTTGCAGCCAGGTTAATAGCAGTAGTTGTTTTACCTACACCGCCCTTTTGATTTGCTACTCCAATTATTTTCGCCATATTATCGTTGATCGTTGATGATGGTTCATTGTTCGTGCGTTCTTTTTCGGTCAACTGTCAACGAACAACGGTCAACCGTATTATTTCCGCCAAAGGTATTGTAATGTACTCCAAATCCCATTTTAGTTTACAGCAATTTTAGTCCCATCTGCCTATCTTTTGCAGGGTATTAAAACATTTCGCTTTTCTATCCGTCTTATTGTAAAGCCATGTGTTTAACAATATGTCAGCTGATAGGATGGCAAATTTAACCATTCGGCATAAAAATGGACAACAAAGAAGCATCTTAATTGTAATATTGAAAAAAAAGTCTCAAACCGGAATAAGACATGATCACGATACTATCAGGAACAAACAGAAAATACAGCAATACTTACAAAATAGCACATGAGTACCAGCTTATCCTGCAGGAAAAGGGGCTGGAAGCTAACATCCTTTCACTGGAAGATGTAGATGTATTTACATATAATATTGAATTTGAAAAGATCGAGAACGAGATATTGGTACCGACATCACATTTCATCATCATCTCTCCGGAATATAATGGCAGCTTTCCAGGTGTGTTGAAAATGCTTTTCGATAACAGCCGCTCCCATGAGATATGGTTCCATAAAAAGGCTTTGCTTACCGGTGTAGCTACGGGCAGGGCAGGTAATTTAAGAGGGATGGATCACCTGGCTGATGTGCTGAACTATTTAAAGATAACTGTACATCCTAACAAACTTCCTATTTCGGCAGTGAACAATATCATTGGCAACGATGGCAAAATAAAAGATACGCTTACATTAAATGCCATCAACCAGCAATTGGATGAATTTATTTTCTGGAGTGCATTAACTCCTAAACCTAAAACCCTAAACCCCTAAACTTATTCAATGCGTACACCCTTAGGAGCTTTCCTGTTTTTAGCTTTTGCACTTTTAATGGACACCTATATTTTCCAGGCCATTAAAACAGTAAGCCAGTCTGCTTCGCCAAAAACAAAGACGATCATTTATGCTGTTTACTGGACCATCTCTGCAATTGCGATAATCAGTTTTTTAATATTTCTTTTTACGGACCATACATTTTTGGGTAAAAAATTAAGGACTTATTTATTTGCAGTATCTATCGGTTTGTTCCTCTCAAAAATAATTGTAGTGGCATTTCTTTTTATTGATGATGTGCGGAGGCTGGTACAATGGATCATATCCAAATTCAACAAATCCGAAACGGTTGCTGCTGTTGCAACCGGCGAAGGTATTACCCGTTCTACATTCCTTAGCTGGCTGGGGCTTGCAGCGGGAGGTACCTTGTTTGGCAGCTTGCTGTATGGCTTCAGCAATAAATATAATTACAATGTAAAAAAACTGCAACTGGCCTACGATAATTTGCCTGTTGCATTCAAGGGGTTAAAAATTGTTCATATCAGCGACATTCATAGCGGCAGCTTTACCGATAAAAAAGCGGTAGAGCATGGTGTGCAGAAGATCATGAATGAAAAAGCAGATATCATTGTTTTTACGGGCGACCTGGTAAATGATCGGGCACATGAAATGGATGACTTCCTTGACGTATTCAGTCAGTTGAAAGCACCCATGGGTGTGTACAGCACTTTTGGTAATCATGATTATGGCGATTATGTAAGCTGGCCTTACAATGGCGTTACAAAAGAAGGGAACCTGGAAAATCTTAAAAAAGTACATGCAGGTATGGGCTGGAAATTATTGATGAACGAGCATGTTGTTTTAGAAAAAGGCGGAGAAGAAATTGCATTACTCGGCATTGAGAACTGGAGCAATAAAGCACGCTTTCCAAAACACGGCAGAATGGACCTTGCACATGCCGGTACCGAAAAATATCCTTTTAAAATATTATTGAGTCATGATCCCAGCCATTGGGATGGAGAAGTAAAACATAAATATACCGATGTTGATTTGATGCTGAGCGGACATACACACGGAATGCAGTTTGGCGTGGAGATACCAGGCTTTAAATGGAGCCCCGTGCAATACATGTATAAGCAATGGGCTGGATTGTATACTGACGGTAAACAAAAACTACACGTGAACCCTGGCTTTGGATTTATTGGTTACCCGGGCAGGGTAGGGATACTGCCGGAGATAACGGTGATAGAGTTGGTGTAAAAAAAATTTCAATATTCAACGCATAATATTCAATTTTCAAGTAATGAGCATTTCGTTATAAAACGGATGCAGTTGAGTATTGAGCATTGAACATTAATTATTGAATATTTGTTTCATAAAAAAGCCCCGAAATCTCCGGGGCTTTTTTATAGCTTATTTAAAACTCCTTCTTTCCTTCGGAGCGTAAATTCTTTTCCTTCCTTCAGCCATCCTGTCGCTTCTGCCGCCTTCATCATTTGGCCTTTTAAAACCACCATCAGCTTCATTCATACGCACCGTGCGGTTATTGTAGCGTTTGCCATCGATGGCTTTTATCATTTGAGGCGCTGATGCCTGGTCTATCTCTACCCAGGTATTCATATCACGCATGTCTATCTTACCAAGTACTTCTTTTTTAAGATCACTCTCATCTAAAATGAACTGTAAGAAACTGGCTTTGTAAAAACCATCTTTTGTACCCAGGTTAATGAAAAGCCT
Organism: Chitinophagaceae bacterium; assembly: GCA_043752205.1. GTDB lineage: Bacteria > Bacteroidota > Bacteroidia > Chitinophagales > Chitinophagaceae > Ferruginibacter. Next base: position 7,205 of record JAYUYX010000218.1, on the reverse strand, counting down.
GGTGTATCCACTGTTGCGGCTGTTAAAGCTGGTACGTTCTTTACGGCTGCCATTCATATCACTTCCGGCTCTTTCAACTGGCCTTCTGTCGCCACGAATATCGCTTCTGTTTAAATCATCTGCATTTTCGTAATATTTTAAAAAATGATCAAACTCCAATGCTGCTACTCGTTGTAAAACTTCTTCTTTGCTTACATCAGCAAATTTTTCCATCAGGTCGGGCATATAGGTTTCATAATCGCCATGGGTAACATCGGCCAGCATTAATTTATCCATAAAATGGAAAAACTGTTTACGGCAAACATCTTTACCCGATGGTACATCTACTTTATGAAACTGTGCATTGATCATTCTTTCCAAAGATTTGATCTTGTATGATTCCCTGCTGTGACAGATGGACAAACAGATACCTGTTTTACCGGCACGGCCTGTACGACCGCTACGGTGTGTGTATACTTCCATATCATCAGGTAATTCAAAATTGATAACATGGGTGATGCCATCAACATCAATACCTCTTGCGGCAACGTCGGTTGCAATTAATAATTGTAAATTTTTACTGCGGAAACGGCCCATCACCTTATCACGTTGTTGTTGCGACAGATCGCCATGTAGTGCTTCTATCTCGTAACCGGATTTTGCCAAACGCTCAGAAACTTCCTGTGCATCTGCCTTGGTACGGGTGAAGATGATACCGTACATGCCTGGATTAAAATCTATCAAACGCTTTAATGCTTCATAACGCTGACTTGCAGGCACTACAAAGTACTGGTGATCTATATTTACATTACCGCTGTTCTTTTTACCAACAGTAACTTCTTTAGGATTTTCCATGTAGTTCTTACTGATGGCCCTTACTTCCGGTGGCATGGTAGCACTGAATAACCAGGTGCTTTCCCTGTTGATGGTATTCTTTAATACAAAATCAATATCATCTCTAAAGCCCATGTTCAGCATTTCATCAGCCTCATCCAGTACCACATATTTTACTTTTTGCAGGTCGATGGCTTTTCTTTCTATCAGGTCAATTAAACGGCCCGGTGTTGCAACAACAATATGTACGCCTCTCTTCAGGTTACGTATCTGCATCATGATAGATGCACCACCGTACACTGCTTCGGTATACAGATTTTTACTGTGTTTTTTATAAGTCTCCAGGTCGTTGGTGATCTGCAAACACAGTTCACGTGTTGGGCAAACGATCAATGCCTGGGGATGACGCTGTGCGCCATCAATTAATTGTAATAAGGGTAAACCAAAAGCTGCGGTTTTACCGGTACCCGTTTGCGCCAGGCCAATAAAATCGGTGGTGCCGGATAATAAAACCGGTATAGCTTTTACTTGTATTTCTGTAGGTGTTTCAAATCCCAGATCGGTAACAGATTGTACCAACTGTTCGTTCAAGCCTAAGGCTTCAAATGCATTCATGTAATTTGTTTTGCGATAGCCACATGTAATTTCGGTTCCCATCTATGGGTTATAACCGTGTCATGCTTTTGGCCGTTGGTAAAGTACAGGGAGATCAAATCATCCCGAATGGAATTCTATTTGCAACAGCAACTGAGCATGTCATGTAATTCTCAGTTTTTAAATAATGGGCGCAAAGGTAGGGCATTTATTCTTTAATTTGGCATAATAAGCTGTTTATTAAAAAAATGGAGAAATATTTTAACTGTCATTAAACTTAATTTGATTTTACCCATCTAAAAACTGCCCAACCAAACCTCGATGTTTAAAATCATTTTATTGCTGCTGTGTTCAACTGCTGCTATGCATGTATACGGGCAAACAGATTCGCTTACGCATGAAGAAAGGCGTATGCTTGATTCTATGTTCAATAATGATGAGTTCATTAAGTTGTTTACAAAATCCGCTACAAGCTATGTTGATGTAAGCGTGGGTATAGGTAATGGTATTTTCAGTTTAAAGAATAATGCATTAAATGCAGGACAGGCGCAAACCAATAAAATTTATTACACTGCTGCAGCAGCATACTTTCATAAAACCGGGCTTGCTATATCAGCAACCTGCTTTTCAACTAACGATGATGGTAAAGTTAGTATGTACCAATATGCCATAAGCCCATCCTATACCTACAGTAATAAAAAATTTGCTGCAGCTATTTCCTATACTAGGTTCATAAAAGGTTCCGATGCTGGTTTTGATATCAGCCCTTTTAAAAATGATTTTTATGCCAGTGCAGTCTATAAGAAAACCTGGATACAACCCGGTATAGCAATGGGGTATTCTTTTGGTAGACAGGTGGAGTATTATGATTCCACTTTTTGGTTTTACCCACAGCCACCAGCACAGCCCCGTATCATACATATAAGAGATACTATAACAACCAGGCTCAGCAGCTTTTCGGTAAGTTTATCGGCTACACATAAATGGTCTTTTTGGGAACTGCTGAATAAAAAAGACGGCTTACAACTCCAGCCTGCTTTAATGTTGAATGCAGGCAATCAAAAATGGAACAATACACATTCAAGCAGACTGTTCAACAATTTTCCAAGGCTGGCTACTTATCTTAAAAGAAGATTTGGTGGTGAAAGCGGATCGGAAAATTTTCAATTGCAGTCTCTTGGCTTTGCAGGAACTGCAACGTATTACTTTGGGAAATTTTACCTGCAGCCCAAAATTTATTTGGATTATTATTTGCCATCTACTACCGCAGATCGTTTAACATCGCTGTTCTCTGTAGTTGCAGGATTTACAATTTATTGATTTTAATTAATCAATTTCATTATTACTTGTTGATCTAACTTAACAAAAAATTGTAAATTTTTTTACGCCGTTGGTATGTAACTTGTAAGGCATTTAGTCAACTAAATTTTATTTTATGAAGACAAAACTCCTAATCCTGGCAATTTTCAGTATCCTCAGCAGCGCAGCCTTTTCTCAAAAACTAAGTGTAGGTTTTAAAGGAGGTGCAAACATCAACAAGATCACCGGTAAATCTTTCAGTGATGAATTTTCTTATGGTTACCATATTGGAGGATTCGTTTCTATCGGTCTTGGCAATAAATTTGCCATCCAGCCCGAAGTTTTATTTAACCAGGTTAATGTAGATACATCCAGCAATTTCAGCACGGTTTATAAATTTAACCAGGTAGATAAAGTAAAGCTTAAATATTTAAGTATTCCCATTCTCTTAAATTTCAAACCAATAAAATTTCTTACACTGCAGGCGGGCCCTCAGTTTGGTGTATTAATGAACAAAAGCAATTCCTTAGTGGAAAATGGCCGTAATGCATTTAAAGGAGGAGACCTTAGTATGCTGGGTGGTGTACAGGTAAATATATCGCATCTTAAAATTTACGGTCGTTATGCGGTAGGTCTTAATAATTTAAATGATATTGATAATAAAGAAAAATGGAAGAGCCAAAGTATCCAGTTAGGTGTAGGCTTTTCTTTATAATAACAACCTTGCCAATCCGATAGCTTTGGGATTGGCAAAGTTATTTTCAGGAGCGTATGATTCGGAGAGAGCCATCAGCCTCCCATTTAACAATAGCAGAAGGCGCAGCTTCTGTAATATCATCCTGGCGGTGTTGCACTATATAGTCAACACCGCTTTTTATTTCAATATCTATATCAATAAATATCCTTGCGACCGGGTACCCCGAAATATTTGCTGAAGTTGATACAATGGGTTTACCAAAACGGTTTATGAGCTCCTGGCAAAATCTGTCCTTAACAATGCGGATAGCAATACTACCGTTCTTATTTATAAGATTTGGAGACAAGCCTGTAGCAGATTCATAAATAACCGTGGTAGGCTTATGTATACCTTTAATATAATCCACTATCACAGGATTCATTTCCCCTACATATTTCGGTATCTCTTTTTCATCAGCGAGTAATACGATCATGCTTTTATCATCGGCACGGCGTTTCAAATTATAAATTCTCAGCACAGCTTCATCATGGGTTGCATCACAGCCAATGCCCCATACAGTATCCGTAGGGTAGAGGATGAGTCCACCATCCCGCAGAACCTTTAGCGATGCTTCAATGTCTATATCAAAATTCATATCGGTATATTTTGATCAACTGTTGTTGTAATGGCCTGTTGTATTGCCTGTACTATTAAATGCTCATCAAGTCTTACCAGGCATTGTGGAATGCCATACAGCTTGCAGGTATTGCTAACACAGGGCTCACAGGGAAGTTGTCTCAGCCTGATAATGGTTCTGTTGGTTTTATTGTAAGGTGCAGTATTATTTTCATTACCGGCACCAAATAAAACAATTGTGTGTACACCCAGCGCATTAGCCACATGTGCCGGGCCGCTGTCGGTAGTTAACATGGTAGCAGCACCTGCAAATAATTGTACCAGTTCAGGCAAGCCTGTTTTACCAGCCCTGTTACTAATATTTGTTTTATCACCCAGTTCGTTAAAAACTTCTTCAACATGTACAGCCTCTTTTGGACTGCCCACTAAAATTATTTCATTATTTATTGACTGCCGCACTGCATTAATAATAGTTACTGCTTTTTCTTTTGGCAGGCGGCGTGATGCTGCTTCAGAATTAATATTGATGATGAGTACGTTTTTTTTTGCTGCAAGTGAAGCATGCAATAGTACCGGCGGAATCTTTATTGTCTTTTTTGTGAATTGCTGCAACAGGTCATTATATTCTTCTACCCGGTGAATATTTTTTTGCTTTGTGTAAGCATGGCTTAAAAAAAGCGAACGTAATTCTTTTTTAAAGCCCACTCTTTGTTTGGCGGAAACAGCATGGCCCATAATAGCAGATGAAAAAGAATCGGGCAGGCAAAAGAAAAGATCGTATTTTTTTTTTGCTTTGATCATTTTCCCAAACTTTCTGGCACCCCTAAGTCCTCGATATTCTTCTTTTGAAAAAATAAATCGCTGACTATGTGCAGGAAAATAGTCAAGTAAAAAATCAATTCCTTTTTTGGCAACCAGGTCAATAATGGCATCGGGGTACTCCTCTTTTACGGCCTGCACAAAAGCCGTACTCATAACCATATCTCCAAGCCAGTTAGGCAGCCGAATGAGAATATTCATGGGTGTAAAATACATTCAATTTTAAATATAGGCATCACCTGGCTGTAAAGTGCTGTCAACCTGAGCTTGTCGAAGGTGGATTTATAAAATACTATACCGGCTTCGACAGGCTCAGCCTGACAATCTTTAGTAATAATGACCTGTAATTAATTAAGTTTGCAAAAAACAAACGCATGGAATTAAAAGAACAGATACTGGAAGCATGGGCCAACCGTGATCTATTAAAAGAAGATATATATGCAAATGCGGTAAGGGCAGTTGTAGAAGAAGTTGACAAGGGAAGATTAAGAACAGCAGAACCCGCTGGTGATCCTTCGACTAACGCTCAGGCCTGGCAGGTTAACGAATGGGTTAAGCAGGCCATACTCATGTATTTTGCCATACAGCAAATGGAAACGTTTACCTTACCGCCATTTGAATTTTATGATAAGATGAAATTAAAATCTGATTATGCATCGCTTGGTGTTAGGGCAGTGCCGCATGCTGTTGCAAGGTATGGTGCATACTTAGGCCGCAATGTAGTGTTGATGCCGAGTTACGTAAACATAGGTGCTTATGTAGATGAAGGAACCATGGTAGATACCTGGGCAACCGTAGGCAGTTGTGCCCAGATAGGCAAGGGAGTACACCTCAGTGGTGGCGTGGGTATTGGCGGTGTGCTGGAGCCTTTGCAGGCAAGCCCGGTAATTATTGAAGATGGTTGTTTTATTGGCAGCCGCTGTATTGTAGTTGAGGGTGTACGGGTGCAAAAAGAAGCAGTACTTGGTGCCAATGTGGTATTAACCCAATCAACAAAAATTATTGATGTTAGTGGTGCAGAACCTATAGAGATGAAAGGTATTGTGCCGGCAAGAAGCGTGGTGATACCGGGCAGTTACACTAAGAAATTTCCTGCGGGCGAATTTGGCGTAGGCTGTGCTTTGATCATCGGGCAACGTAAGCCCAGTACTGATCTTAAAACAAGTTTGAATGATGCGTTAAGGGATTTTAATGTGAGTGTATAATTTAAGTTGAAAATGGAAAGTTGATAGTTTGTATCCATTGCAAAAATACTTTTCCTGATTAAAGTTTCAATTCATAATATTTAATGAGTTCTGCTATATTTGCGAACTGTTAATAGTTTAAGGAACTTTCAATCTTTAACTTTTCCCGCCCAGATGGCGAAATTGGTAGACGCACTGCCTTCAGGTGGCAGCGTTCGCAAGGATGTGCAGGTTCGAATCCTGTTCTGGGCACCTGATTGGATTGGCTCCCAAAAATGGGAGCCAATCTTTTTTTTGATCTTCCGGAACCGTTACCCTTAGTGTATATCCAGTCTATAACATCATTTAATCGGATGGTTCGATAGGGAACAAACTTAATGATGACGGCATTTCGTTTTCAAAGAAGAACAAAAAGTGAAATTAAAGAAATTAAAAGGTCGTCAAATGGCAAAAGCCTAAAAAATACAAAGGAGATGTCGGTTATATCTGGTTTTGAAGTAAGTTTATTTGAATATACAGGCTGTCTATTAATTCGTTTTTGTTTTGTAGTAATTGGTCCTTTACTGCTATAAAATTATCCTTTACAATACACTCCTGGCAGGACTTATTTTGCCCATTTCCGTTTAGGTTTACATTTGACAAATCTATTTCTAATAATCCGGAGGCAGAAACTTCAAAAAAATCGATAATCTTTAATAAGTCTTTGAAATTGGGTTTTGAGAAGCCATTTTCATATCCGCTCCATGTCGATTGCTTACATTCAATAAGGATGCATATTTCAGCCTGTTGCAACCCTTTTCGTTTCCTTAAAAATTTAATATTTGAAGCGAAATAATTCATTTAGGCACACTTTGGAAATGAAATTTATTATCTAATAATCGGATATGCGCAATACATTTTGTATATTTATCCTTATTCTATTTATATGTTGTCGTTGTATTCTATTAGAGGTCATAAATATATATAAAAAAATGGAAAACCAAAGGGTTAGAAGTTCGGAAATGGCGTATAGAGTAAAAAGAACAGCATTTATATGTGGCATAAGACAAGATTCTGTATATAAAATAATACGTGGCGACCGAAACAATGAGGAAGTGCTTACCACTTACATGAAACTGATGGAAAGGGATACCGCATTGCTGGAAGGAGTAAAAAAAAATTCTCAAATGCTAAAAATTCTTTTA
>JAYUYX010000217.1:0-21079 GCA_043752205.1 Chitinophagaceae bacterium | reverse complement strand
GAAACCCTATTTAATAACAACCAAAAATTTCTATTTATGGCTGTAAAAATGAGACTGCAAAGGCATGGCTCAAAGAAGAGACCTTTTTACTTCATTGTTGTTGCAGATGGCAGAGCGCCACGTGACGGAAAATTCATCCAAAAATTAGGTACGTACAATCCTTTAACGGTTCCTGCAACTATTCAGGTTGACCGTCAGAAAGCGTTGGACTGGCTGCAAAAAGGTGCTCAACCCACCGATACTGTACGCCGTATCCTTTCTTTCAAAGGAGTGTTGTATCTAAAACATTTACTTCGTGGAGTAGGCCTTGGCTTATTTGATGAAGCAGGTGCAATGGAAAAATTCACTGCATGGACATCTGAACATGATTCAAATGTTAGCCGTCGCCAGGGAGCCCATAAAAAGGCCCGTAGCGATAGCCGCAACCAACCGATTGTTAAAAAGGTGGAAGCTAAAGTGCAAGCAGCACCAACTGCAGAACCCGTAGAAGCACCAGTTGCTGATCCGGTTGAAGCTGCAATTGAAGCATCTGCTGCCGAAGAAACTAAAACAGAAGAATAAAATAACCTCTGTTCCGTTAATTCATTTAAAGTCCTGATTTTTTATCGGGACTTTTTTTATCTGTCATTTCGAACGAAGAGAGAAATCTGTTTGTACAGCATACCTTTGTATAACTTTATGAGCCATTATTTCAAAATAGGAAAATTAGCCGCAAGTCATGGACTGAAAGGCGACTTGGTGCTGCAGCATAGCCTGGGTAAAAAAACTGCATTTAAAGGGCTTGAATCTATTTTTATTGAAGAACAAAAAGATAGTTTTTTACCATATTTTATTGAGTGGGCAAAGATTAAGAGTGCCGATGAAGTTTTTATAAAACTTGAGGGTGTTAATGATAAAGAAACCGCCCGTAAACTAACTCCAAGGGAAGTTTGGTTGACCGAAGAAGATTTTAAAAAATTTGCGGCCAAGTCATCGCCTATTGCAATGCTGGGTTTTAATATTATTAGCGAGGGAGAAGACCTGGGTGAGATACTGGAAGTAATTGAACAACCCCACCAGGTGTTATGTGCCATTCTTTTAAATGGCAAAGAAGCTTTAATACCTATTCATGAAGAGAGCCTGGAAAAAGTAGATGCAAAAAACAGGAAGGTCTATGTGAATCTGCCTGATGGTTTGCTGGAGATCTATAAATAAAATCAGAAATCAAAAGTCAAAAACTAAAAAAAGTGCCTGCAGGTTTGATATCCAATTTTTGAATTTTTACTTTTGACTTATAAAAGTTATGTCAACCCCCCAACGGATCATAGCACATTTTGACCTTGATTCATTCTTTGTTTCTGTTGAAGTATTAAATAACCCTTCACTGAAGGGCAAACCCGTGATTGTGGGTGGCAAAGAAAGAGGTGTGGTAGCGGCCTGCAGTTATGAAGCCCGGAAGTTCGGTATTCATTCAGGAATGCCATCTAAAAAAGCTTTTCAATTATGCCCACATTTAATTGTTGCCAATGGCAGTCGTGGTGAGTATAGTAAATACAGCAGATGGGTAACACAGATCATAGCTTCCAGAGCGCCGTTGTTTGAAAAAGCATCTGTTGATGAATTTTATATTGACCTAACGGGCATGGAGAAATTCTTCAAACCACTGCAATGGACCATTGACCTGCGCAAACAGATCATGGATGAAACGGGCCTGCCTATTTCATTTGGATTGGCCAGTAATAAAATGATGGCCAAGATTGCAACCAATGCAGCCAAGCCCAATGGCTATTTACAAATACCGTTTGGAAAAGAAAAAGAATTCTTAGCGCCTATGCCGGTTAATAAAATTCCGGGAGTGGGTGATCATACCTATGATGTGCTAAAAGCAATGGGCATTGCTACCATTAAAGATATCAGCGAAAAAACACCTGAAGAATTGGAAGAGCGTTTGGGAAAATGGGGAATAGATCTCTGGTATAAAAGCCAGGGCATTCACCATGGCGAAGTATCCAGTTATCATGAAGCAAAATCAGTTTCATCTGAGCATACTTTCGAGGAGAATAAACTGGATATTCAATTTTTGAAAAGTGAACTGGTGAGGCTTACCGATAAAATTGCCTTTGAGTTAAGGCAGGATGGTAAAGTGGCAGGCTGTGTTGCTGTTAAGATAAGGTACCACGATTTTGAGACCACATCCCGCCAAACTACAGTGCCCTATACCTGTGCAGATGATGAGATCATTCCGGTGGTAAAGGAATTGTTTGATAAATTATACCGGAAAGGAGAACCCGTTCGTTTGCTTGGCGTTCGGTTAAGTGAATTGACAAACGATGCTATTCAAACCAATTTATTTGATGATGTTGAAAGGAAAACGGATTTGTATAAAGCCATAGATAATGTTAAGAACCGGTTTGGCAAAAATTTATTGAAAAGAGCATCCTCATCTAAAAAGTGATTTTTAAAATTACATTGTTAGAACGGATTACTCGAATAGTCTACAATAAAGATCATTAGTATAATTGGTGTAATTCGCTTAAATTAGTGTTATAAAACTTTCTTATATGAGTTTACGATTAGGAGACATAGCTCCAAACTTCAAAGCAAATACATCTATAGGCGAAATTGATTTTTATGAATATTTAGGAGACTCATGGGGTATCCTCTTCTCTCATCCTGCAGATTATACACCAGTTTGTACTACCGAACTGGGCCGCACAGCAGCCCTAAAAGATGAGTTTGCAAAACGCAACGTAAAAGTGTTGGCATTAAGTGTTGATCCGGTTGATAAACACCTGGGCTGGATCAATGATATTAATGAAACACAAAACTGCAATGTTGATTTTCCAATTGTTGCAGATGAGGACAGAAAGGTTTCTGAACTGTTTGATTTTATTCATCCAAATGCATCTGCCACTGCAACTGTTCGTTCCCTGCTGGTTATTGGACCCGATAAAGCAGTAAAGCTCATCATTACTTATCCAGCGTCAACCGGAAGAAATTTTGTGGAAGTGTTAAGAGTAGTGGATTCTCTACAACTTACTGCCAATTACAGCGTTGCTACACCCGTTAACTGGGTAGCAGGCGAAAAAGTAATTGTAGTGCCTGCAATTAGTACCGAAGATGCAATTAAAAAATTCCCCAAAGGTGTGGAGATAATAAAACCATATTTGCGATATACACCGCAGCCTAATATTGATTGAGCAGCTGTCTGACCGTTTTGTAAACTTTCAATAAATAGTTAGGTGTATTTAGCGGTCTGACAGCTTCACCCCTTTTTAATTCTTCTTCAATTGCTGCAGCAATGCCCGTATATCTTTTGGCAACTCAGCTTCCAGGTCAATTACTCGTCCATCGGCATCAGTAAACTTTAAGCGGTAGGAGTGTAATGCAAGCCTGTTCAGCATAGGCCTTTCTTCTTCATCATGTTTACTCAGCTTGTATTTTTTTTTAATGGAAGAAAGCAGAACCGGTTTGCCATCCCCATACAATTCGTCGCATGCAAGAGGGTGGCCAATATTTTTGCAATGCACCCGAATCTGGTGTGTACGTCCAGTATGCAGCTGAAACTGAAGTAGCGAAAAACTTTTATTTTCATCGAGTACCTCATAATCTGTTACCGAAGGTTTTCCTCTTTGGTGTACTATATAAAAGCCTTTTTGTACACCGTGCTCTGCAATAGGTGCTTCGATAGTTCCTGTTTTTGGACAAGGAATACCGTGTACAAGGCCCATATAATATTTTTCAATTTTCCTTTCTTCAAAAAGCTGGGAAAAGAATTTATGTGCTTCCTCTGTTTTGGCAAAGATGATAATGCCGCTGGTATCTTTATCAAGCCGATGTACAGTAAAAATGCTGCCATACTTTTCCAGCAGCATATCTTTAAGCGATGTTTGGGTTTGTTCTCTGTCTGGGATGGACAATAAACCAGCGGGTTTATTTACAGCAACAAAGGAATCATTTTCAAAAATGATATCTGGCTTATATTTTTTCACAGCTTATTTCTTTTTTGAAGTGTTCATGTATTTTAGCAGGCGTATTTCTTTTTCGCTTAAATAACGCCACTTGCTACGCTCTACATTTTTCTTGGTAAGATTTGCATACATAACCCGATCCAGGCCTTTTACATCATAACCCAAATGTTCAAATATGCGGCGTACAATACGGTTGCGACCACTGTGCAGTTCAATACCAATTATAGATTTGTCCTTACTATCGGGATAAGCCAGGCTGTCAATCTGTATTTCACCATCTTCAAGTATAAGGCCATCAACAATTTTATCAAAGTGTGACTTGGTAAGTGGCTTATCTAATTTTACTTCGTAGATCTTTTTTATTTCGTAGCTGGGGTGCGAAAGTTTTTGGGTAAGGTCACCATCATTGGTCAATAATAAAACACCCGATGTATTTCTGTCTAACCTGCCAATGGGGTAAACTCTTTCAGTGGTAGCCTGTTTAATTAATTGCAACACTGTTTTTCTTCCCTGCGGATCGTCCGTGGTAGTTATATAATCTTTAGGTTTATTCAATAAAATGTAAATCAGGTTCTTGGTTACAAATAATTTTTTGCCGTTGTAAATAACTTCGTCCTTATCTTCTATTTTATAACCAGGTTCTGTGGCAACCTCGCCATTCACTTTTACCTTACCTGCATTTATCAGTTCCACTGCATCTCTACGAGAACAAACCCCGCAGTGTGCCATGAATTTGTTAAGCGGCATTACTCCGGTTGGTGCATTATCGTTAGCAGCTACTGCTTTTGGTGATTTTTGATGTGGAGTCTTAGCTGCCCCTCTTGGTTTGTCTTTATCAACAGCTACAGGGGGTTGCCCCTTTGCATTATCAGCAGCAACTGTAGCCATGCCTTTTTTCTTAGCCTGCCTTGCCTGGTATTCATCCTCTTTCTTTTTATCAAAAAAGGCATTTCGTTCCTTGCGGTATTTTTTCTTTTCCTGGCGGAATTCTTCCTTAATTACGCTGTTTTTCTTTTTTTTCTGAAATTTTTGGAATGGCGTCTGGCTCATTGTTGAGGTATTTTGCTGTTATTACAACAGTAGTGAACAGCAAAGATAAACTTTTAACCCGACCTGGCTACAGGCGCAATAAAAAAGCCATCCCGCCTTGGCGGGACAGCTTTATGTGGTTATGGGGATTTGATTATTTACGGGCTCTTTTGCCACTATGATTTTTCCTCATCTCTTCTTTTTTCTTTAATTGCTCCGCTGTAAAGATTTTACTGTTCTCAGCCTTTGCTTCAGCTCTTAAAGTCATCATCTGAGCTTTTTTCTGCTCTATACTTAGTGATTCATTCTTCTTGATGCTTTCAGCTTTTGCACGCATGTCTGCTCTTTGCGACTTTAATTTAGCAACCTGTGCACCAGATAAGTTCAGGGTCGTCTTCATTTTTTCCATGCGCCTGGTGTAACGCTCTTGATGCTTAACTTTTTGCACAGTTTTTAATTGTGCCATTTTATTTTTCTGGTCAACAGTTAATAAGCCATCCGTTTTAGTTTTTCTTTCCTGCATGATAGTTTTTTTTCTTTCACGCATTTCTTTAACTGTAATGGTTTCCTGAGCATTTAATTCCTTCATTTTTTTGCGAAAATCCTCATTGATCTTTTTTGCTGAATTTTTTTGGGCTTCAGTAATATTCAATTGTTTAACCATCATGCCTTTTTGATGTTGATTACGATGGCCGCCTCTTTTGCCCATTTTATGCTGTGCATCTGCAGAAACTGTTAAAGCAAATATGGTAATAAAAACAAATAATAATTTTTTCATGTCTTTTAATTTAGGTGTTTTTAAATAGACGCTTTAGATGCAAAAAAGTTTAAAATAAAAAGCGCAATTAAAAGTTAAGGGTGTTTTCCTCAACATATTTGGGTGATTTCCCTTTATATAAAAATAACTGCGTTTATTAGTTTTGTTTATATCAATGATAATAATATTTTAGACACTTACATTTTAAAACTAACATTATGAGATTAAAAAATTTGTTTGCATTTGTTCTTGTTCTTTCTGTAGTAATCACAACAAGCTGTAAAAAATCCGAAGATCCTGCGCCTGATCCTGGTACAGGCGGTGGTACACTGGTCGGTAACCCCGGTAACCCTAGATTTAACCTCCAGTTTAGTAATGGTAACAATGTTGATCTTGACCTGCATGTGCGTACACCTAATAATTCAGAGATATATTTCGCAAATACATCTGCACAAAATGGCAGCCTGGATGTTGATTGTATTTGCGGAAGTTGCGGTACAACCGGTAATGAAAATATTTTCTGGACAGATGGCTCTGCTCCTTCGGGTACTTATAAGGTTTGGGTGTATTATTATGGCGATTGCGGTAGCAGCAGTGCCACCTCAACATATACGCTGCGGGTGATGCAGAACAGTACTGTTGTAGCAACTTATACCGGAACTTTATCTTCCTCAAACAGAACTTCTGCCATGTATACTTTTGTAAAGTAATTTCTCATACGTTTAGTTTTGTTTCAACATCGCCCTCCAAATTTTTGCGGGGCGATGTTTTTTGCGAGGGTTATTTTTTATTAGCTAGTTGCCCACATGCCGCATCAATATCCTTTCCACGGCTACGCCTCAGGCGTACATTAACCCGGTGTTTGGCAAGGTAGTCGGTAAACTGCTGGGTCTTGTCTTCGTCCGGCTTCATAAAGGATGCATTATCGATGGGATTATATTCTATCACATTGATAAGGTGTGTGGGTATCTGCCGGTAAATTTTAATCAGGTCATCTGCATCCTGTAAAGAATCATTTACATCTTTAAAGAGAATATATTCTAAAGTGATATCGTTCTTGGTTTGCTCATAAAAATAATTAAGCGCCTCTATCAAAACCTCAATGCTATTGCTTTCATTTATTGGCATGATAGCATCTCTTTTTTTATCGGTGGCAGCATGCAGCGACAGAGCAAGGTTAAATCGAACCTTATCATCGCCAAGCTGGCGTATCTGTTTGGCAACACCTGCTGTAGAAACGGTGATCCTTTTGGGGCTCATGCCCATGCCTTCATTAGAAGTTATTTTATCTATTGCCAGCAATACATTTTTATAATTAAGCAGGGGCTCACCCATACCCATGAAAACAATATTGGTTAGTTTGCTGCCATATACTTTTTCACTTTGCTGGTTCAATAAAGCCACCTGGTCGTAGATCTCATCAAAATTTAGGTTGCGTTTACGGTCCATGTAGCCGGTTGCACAAAACTTGCAACTGAGGCTGCAGCCTATCTGAGAGGATACGCAGGCCGTCTGTCTTTTTTCAGTGGGTATTAAAACACCTTCAACAAAATGCCCATCAAAGGTTTTGAATCTTGATTTTACGGTACCATCGCTGCTTACCTGGTTGGTGTCAACTGTAATGGCGGGTAATGTAAAAGCTTCGGCCAATTTTGTCCTCAGTTCTTTGGATAGGTTACTCATATCATCAAAACTCTGGGCACTTTTCTTCCATATCCATTCATAGGTTTGTATGGCCCTGAATTTTTTATCTCCTATTGATTCAAAATATTCCTTTAGTTCGGGAAGGCTTAAAGTGCGTATGTTTTTAACTGCTGACATGCCGCAAAGGTACTGCCCGAAGCTTTATGTTCCGTATTTATATCCATTCGTCAAGTGTAGAAAATCGTTTTGGCTGAAAATTTGTAGCTTCCATGTAAATATAATTTCATGCATAAAATTCACCTGTTAATACTGGGATTTTTTATTTTTTCTTATTCCTGCAGCAAGTGCAGCTCAAAAGTACAATCTAACGGAAATGACGGAAATGGTGATTCCATCCGTATTGTTTTATCAGGTTTAGATTATCCCTGGGAGATCTTATGGGGTAAGGATAACCATATCTGGATGACTGAAAGAAATGGAAAGATCAGTAAGGTACATCCTGCTACCGGGGCCATTGTTTTTTCTGCAAGTATTGCAGAAGTGGTGAGTAATAATGAAGGAGGATTACTGGGAATGGTACAGCACCCTGGATTTTTAACCAACGGTTTATTTTATGTAGCCTATAATTATAATTCGGGGACCGGTTACAGGGAGAAAATGGTGCAGATGAAGTTTGAGAATGGAAATATTCAGCCTGTAAAAATCATAATCGAAAATATACCTGCTTCAAGTATCCATAATGGCTCACGGCTTTGGATAACTGATGAAGCTGTGCCGGTTATTTATATGACAACCGGTGATGCGTCCAATCAACCCGGTGCCCAAAATATAAATTGGCTTTCCGGGAAGGTTTTAAGGTTTAATCTTGATGGAACAATTCCTGCTGACAATCCATATCCCGGCAATCCGGTCTGGAGTTTTGGTCATCGCAACCAGCAGGGCATTGTGATTGCAAATAGTAGAATGTATGCCAGCGAGCATGGCCCAAATATCGAGGACGAAATAAATATTATAGAAAGGAACCGCAATTATGGCTGGCCAACTGTTAACGGTCCCTGTGATCAAGCCGGGGAGATGAGTTTTTGCGCAGCCAACAATGTAAAAGAACCGATATGGAGCAGCGGCAGCAGTACTATTGCTGTTTGTGGTATGGATTATTATAACAACAGCTTAATACCCGGCTGGCAAAATAGTTTATTGATGTGCAGTTTAAAAGATGCAAGTCTGCGGGTGCTTACATTAAGTACTAACGGGCTTTCAGTTACAAGCCAGCGAACATACTATAAAAACAAGTTTGGCCGGCTGAGGGATATCTGTATATCACCGGCAGGCCGTGTATACCTCTGCACCAGTAATGGGAGTAATGATAAGCTGATAGAAATTTCTAAACCATAGCCATATCTTTGCTGCAGGAAGTTGATAATAATTCAGCGGCCCGAACCCAAAAAAAACAGCATGCAAAACGTTTACGTAATCGATTCATTAAGGACAGCTATTGGTAAGTATGGAGGCTCATTAAGCGGTGTAAGGCCCGATGACCTGCTGGCTCATGTTATCAGCGTATTGGTAAAGAGAAATTCCTCTATTGATACTGATGCCATTGAAGATGTTATTGCCGGTGCCGCCAATCAAAGCGGGGAAGACAATCGCAACGTAGCCCGGATGGCTGCATTGCTGGCAGGGTTGCCTACAACTGTTGCCGGAAATACCGTAAACCGTTTATGTGCAAGTGGACTGCAAGCCATAATGGATTGTAGCCGTGCCATTGCCTGTGGCGATGGTGACCTGATGATAGCCTGCGGTGTTGAAAGTATGAGCAGGGCCCCGTTTGTAATGCCAAAAATGACAAGCGCTTTTGCCCGTGACCCACAAATAGTCGACAGCACCCTGGGCTGGCGCTTTGTAAATAAAAAACTTTCAGAAATGTACTACCCATACAGCATGGGCGAAACCGCAGAGAATGTAGCCAAACGATGGAACATAAGCCGGCATGCACAGGATGAATTTGCATTTGAAAGCCAGCAGAAATATGAAAAAGCACATGCGGCGAATAAGTGGCAGGATGAAATAACGCCTATACAGGTACAGGTAGGCAAAGAGGCTTTTGATTTTGATAAAGATGAGCACCCACGTTTATCCAGCCTGGATAAGCTGGCACAATTGAAGCCAGCCTTTGCAAAAGATGGAACGGTAACAGCTGGTAACAGCAGTGGTATCAATGATGGTGCCGCAGCTATGCTGCTGGCAAGTGAAAGCGCTGTAAAAAAATATGGTCTGCAACCTATGGCAAGAATTGTAAGCATGGCAGTTGCAGGTGTGGATCCGGCTATTATGGGCATTGGCCCTGTGCCCGCTACGCAAAAAGCTTTGGAAAGAGCCGGTTTACAGGTAGCCGATCTTGATCTTATTGAATTGAACGAAGCATTTGCATCGCAATCCATTGCCTGCATTCATGATCTTGGACTTGACCTGGAGAAAGTAAATGTGAATGGTGGAGCTATAGCATTGGGACATCCATTGGGTTGCAGTGGTGTACGCATCTCAACCACGTTATTACATGAAATGAAAAAGCGGAAAGCTAAATACGGTCTGGCAACCATGTGTGTTGGTGTAGGGCAGGGTTCTGCAATTATTTATGAAGGGTTATAAATTTTTAAAATAGCCGGCGAGATTTTCAACCATTACAGTTTCCTGGTTACCTGTTGAAAGATTTTTTACGGTACAATTCTTTTCTTCCATTTCCTTACTGCCAATGATGATCACAAAAGGAATATTTTTCTTTTCAGCGTAAGTAAATTGTTTGTTGATCTTTGTTGCTTCGTGGTAAAGCTCGCAGGCAATATTATTGCTGCGCAATTGTTGCATGATGGTAAATGCATAGAGGCTTTCTGCTTCTCCCATATTAAAGAACAGTGCTTTGGTACTTGTTTGTACATCTCCCGGAAATAGATTCATTTCTTCCATCACATCATAAATTCTATCAACACCAAAGCTGATACCTACACCGGGTATATTGGGTACGCCAAACAAACCAGTAAGGTCATCATAACGGCCACCACCACCAATGCTGCCCATCTTTACTTCTTCGGGAGCTTTGGCCTCAAAAATAATTCCTGTGTAATAATTCAACCCTCTCGCCAAAGTAAGATCAATACTGATGTTTGTATTTTTTGTATGGCTGAAAACAAATTCCACTTCTTCAATTCCTTGTTTGCCAATTTCGATCGATCCAATCAATTCTGTGATCTGAGATAGTTTTTCTTCATTGATTCCATTAATGTTCAGGTAGTTTTCAATGATCATTATCTGCTCATTATTTAAGCCACGTTCTTGTAATTCTTCTTTTACTTTTTCAAGGCCTATCTTATCCAGTTTGTCAATGGCGATGGTAATGTCCATCATCTTATCTGCACCACCACATAATTCAGCAAGAGCAACCAATATCTTACGGCTATTAATTCTTAATTCGTAATTCTTAATTCCTAATGCAGTAAAAACACCGTGGTAAATATTAGCAAGTTCAACTTCGTTCAGCAACGAGAGACTGCCAACAACATCGGCATCGCATTGCGTAAATTCTCTGTAGCGGCCTTTTTGTGGCCTGTCGGCACGCCAAACTGGTTGAATTTGATAACGACGGAATGGGAAAATAATTTTAGTATGGTTCATCGCCACATACCTGGCAAAGGGAATGGTAAGATCGTATTTTAAAGCACGCTCAGTAATATCGCTGCTGCTTTTTCCTTCCAGTAATTTTTCAAAACCTGCTTTCGATTTGTCAATATTTTTTTCGTTGTTAATGCCGTTATTTAAAATTTTAAAGATCAATTTATCACCCTCTTCGCCATATTTACCCATCAATGTATCGAGGTTTTCCATGGCCGGTGTTTCCAGCGGCTGAAAACTATACAACTCAAAAACATTGCGGATAATATTAAAAATGTAATTCCGCTTGCGCACAACTTCTGCTGAAAAATCCCTGGTGCCCTGCGGTATTGATGGTTTATTTGTCATTGCTGTTTTCCTGTTCCTGGTTTATATATTGTTTTATGATGTTGTCGCAGTTGTTATTAATGATGTCAAACAGTTCGTGGTAACCTGGTTCTGGTCCGTACCAGGGGTCCGGTACTTCTTTTTGTTCACCAGGAAATGATTCTTCTAAAAACAGTTTTACTTTTTTTTCATCAAGATCATTCCGGGCTATCCATTTCATTTCTGCCAGCACATCCGGGGCCATGGCATAGATCAGGTCATAATTTTCAAGATCTGCTGAAGTGAACACCCTGCTTCTTTGCTTACTGATATCCAAACCGTTTGCTGCGGCTACTTTAATGCTTAAATGATGCGGCGGCTCACCGGTATGGTATCCATTTGTTCCTGCGCTTTCCACCTGCCAGTTCAAACCGGCCTTTAATGCTTTATCCTGTAAAATTCCTTCGGCCAATGGGCTGCGGCAAATGTTACCGAGGCATACCATTAAGATCTTCATAGCGCAAATATAGCTAGCAGTAAGCAGTTGGCAATAAGCAGTGGATAGTTGAGAGTTGATGGTTGAGAGTTGACAGTCATCAGTTGGCAAGGAGTCTACAATCTATGGCATGCTCCCTACTGCCCACTGCCAACTAAGAACTGCCAACTGTTTTATGGAATCTTAAGCATTCTCACATCTTACTAACGAACACGGCGCCGGTTTTGATCTTATTTTTTCATTTTCAAAACCAACCATTATGAACAAGAACCTTATTTTAAAAACTGATATCCTTGATATCATTTTTGAAAACCGTAACAAAGCATACGGGGCTTACAACCTCCGCAAATTATATCCCAGCCGTTTAAAACTGGCTTTGGGCATCATGTTTCTTCTGGCTACAGTTTTTTCAGCGTTTACTATGTTGCCTGAAAAGAAGGAATTGCACAAAAGAACATTTACAGTTATTGAAACAGAATTGAAGGATATAGCTAAAGAAATTCCGGAGCCTGAAAAACCTCAAGTAAAAAAAGCTGAATCTGTAAAAGCAGATGTAAAGCCTGCGATTGTGCCTCAAAAGCGGTTGATAAATAATATTGCTATAGTTGATAACAATACAAAGACAGACAGCATTGTAACTTTATTACCAACTGACCAGATTGGTAAAGTAACAGTAAACGTTCCATCGGCACCGCCCCTTGTAGTTGCTCCGCCTGCCTCACCAGCAATTCCTGGAGGAAAAGTCAATACAATTCCTAAGCTTGACCTGAATACTCCTATGGATGGTAATGCTGTAGATGTGCTGCCGGCTTATCCAGGAGGTATGGATGCCTTGAAAGCTTTTTTAGAAAGGAACTTAAAGAACCCTTATGACCTGGAAAATGGTGAAATAGTTAATGTACGGGTGAAATTTGTAGTAGGCTATAATGGAAAACTGCAAAGTTTTGCAACTGTTTTAGATGGAGGGGATATGTATAATAAGGAAGTAGTAAGGGTGTTGAAAAAAATGCCCGATTGGGAGCCTGGTAAGTCAAAAGGAGAAAACGTATCTGTTTACTATACAATTCCGGTAAAGTTTGTTATGTCAAACTGATTTCCGTAATTATTTCAGTATTTTCACAACCCGAAATTACCATGCAAACTGATCTTTAAAAATAAAACAATGGCATTAGAAGAATTTGAAAAAGAAGAATTGAGCGACAGGGAAAAAGGTTATATCCGCATGCGCAGTATGATGGACCTTGGGATGGGTGTACTCTGGACAGGCATGGGGGTATTTGTGATCTTTATTAAATACTTCAATACAAACCTGGCAGAAAAATATGATACCAATACATTCAAAGTATTTGGGGCTGTATGTATTATTTATGGACTGTTCAGGATTTACAGGGGCTACAAGAAAAAATATTTAAGGGATAGATGAACAGCAAAAAATTTGGCCTTATAACAGGCATCTGCATAAGTTTTTTTATGACCTTAATTTTTACAACAGGTTGTAAACAAAAATATAGTTCCCGTACGGATACGTTAACAAGCGGCACCATACATATCAGTGTAGATGAATCTTTCAGGCCTGTTATGGAAGAACAGATTAGCGTTTTCGAAACATCTTATCCAGGTGCTCACATCATCGCAGAATATAAGACCGAGGCAGATTGTTTTAAAGATTTTTACAAGGACTCGTTAAACCGTATGATTATTGTAACCCGTGGTTTAACACGTGAGGAAGATGATTTTTATCTTGACTCACTTAAATATTATCCTCGTTGGGATAATATTGCAAATGATGCCATTACTATAATTGTGAACAGTAAAAGTACTGATACCCTTTTTACACTAGACCGATTAAAAAAGCAATTATCTGGCGAGATAAACAGGGATCAGAAAGTTGTTTTTGACGGGTTGAATGCCACCAGCACAGTAAGGTTTGCCATGGACAGTATTTTGAAAGGATCAAGATTTGACACTACTGTAGTGCAGGCTGTTAAAAACAGCAGCGAAGTGATCAATTATATCGCCACGCATGAAAATGCTATTGGATTTGTGGGTATAAGCTGGATAGGTAATCCGGAAGACAGTGCCCAGGTGAATATGTTAAAGAATGTAAAAATTGCCTATGTCTCCTGCACGGTGTGTGAGGAGGAGCCGTATGTAAAACCTATGCAGGCAAGCATTTCAACAAGAAGATATCCTTTGGTACGTGGTTTGTATTACATATTGAAAGAAAATTCAAACGGGCTTGGTACAGGCTTTATAAATTTTCTTAACCAGGAAAGAGGACAGTTGATCTTTAAAAGAGCTTATTTGGGAACAAAAATGTTTTTTGAAATACGAAATGTTAAGATAAATCAAACTTTAAAAAAAGATTAATCTCCTGCATATAACAATGGTCTAAAATTCAATATCATTGTAAATGATTTAAACAAACAAATAAAATGAAGAAATTAAAATTTACACTTGTCCTTTTTTGCAGCTTGCTGATAGCAGGTATTGTTAATGCACAAAGTATTGATGAAGGGAAAAAGTTTTTGTATTATGAAAAATACATCAGCGCAAAAAATGTGTTTCAGCAATTACTGACTGCCAATCCAAACAACGAGGAAGCAATTTACTGGTTAGGGCAAACCTTAATTGGCCCTGATGAGGATAAGGATATTGCAGGTGCAAAAGCAATTTACCAGAAAGGCCTTACAGCAAATCCCAACAGTGCCTTGCTGAATGCAGGTATGGGACATATTGAATTACTTGAAGGAAAAACTCAGCAGGCCCGCAGTCGCTTTGAAACGGCTTTAAGCCTTGGAGGTAATAAAAGTATTGAGGTGCTGGATGCGATTGGTTACGCCAACGGCAACTTTGATTCTAAATTGGGAGATGCAGCCTATGCAGTTGAAAAACTTAACCAGGCTACGCAGATCAAAAAATTTAAAGATGCACGAGTGATGACAGATCTTGGTGATGCTTACCGCAAGGCAGGCGATGGTGGTGCCGCCCAGCGTGCCTACGAAGCAGCTTTGGCTATTGATCCAACCTATGCCCGTGCTAAATATCGTATTGGCAGGATCTATCAATCCCAGGGTAGAACCCAGGAAGCGATCTACATGAAATATTATAATGAAGCGTTTGCAACAGATCCTAATTATACACCTGTATATTTTACACTGCACCAGTATCTCTATGAAACTGATGTTGTAAAATCGGGCATGTACCTGGATAAATATTTACAGGCGAAAGGTTCTGATGAAACGAATGCGTGTTTCCTGAAAGCACAGATGATATTTGCCAAAGGCTTATTTCCTGAATTTATTGCAGAAGCAGATAAGTGTATGGCAGCGGGAGGAACAATATATCCCAATTTTTATGGCCTAAAGGCTTATGCAAATTATAAGATCGGGGAAGAGAAAATGAAAACAGATTCGGTTAATGCCATGGCAGCATATGGAAATTCAAAAATATCTTTTGATATGTATTTTCAAAAACAAAAGCCTGAAAAACTTGGTCCCAGGGATTATTTTACCTATGCGGTTGTATTGCTGAAATTCCCTGGGAATGAAGCCTTAGCAGGCACTTTCATGGAAAAGGCGGTAACATTAGACAGTACAGAAATTGGAAAGGTAACTATGTTAAAACAGGTCGCTTCTGTTTTCGAAGGGAGGAAAATGTTTGGCGATGCCGCTAATTGGTATAAAAAAATAATTTACGCTAAAAAAGATCCAGGCAAAACTGATATATACAATGCAGGGATCGGTTATTATCGTGATGGTTATTACCCTGCAGCGATTGAGATGTTTAACTTGTATGCTCAAAAATTTCCTGAAGATATCTTCGGATACTATTACAAAGGAGCATCACAGGCAGGTATTGATACTTTAATGGCAACGGATTCTGCTTATCAAACTTATACAAAAGCAGTAGCCATTGGCGAGGCATATCCCGATAAATCAAAAATAATAACGCTGTTAAAAGGAAGCTACAGGTATTTAATTATATATGCAGCTAATAAATTAAAAAATAAAGAACTGGCCCTTGGTTATACCGATAAAGCATTGTTGGTAGATCCTGCTGATGCTGAGTTATTGGGGTTCAAAGAATCTATTTCTAAAATGGGCATATCAAAACCACCGGCTCCTACAAAGCCGCCAGCCACTGTTAAGCCAGCAGCTACTCCTAAAAAGCCGGGTCAAAAGGCCCCGGTACCAAAAAAAAAATAGTACCCGTTAAAAAGAAAAATGGGTAGAACAATATAAAAACCCCGTTACTGAAAAGATAACGGGGTTTTGTTTTACAGGTTATTGAATATTGATGCTGCTACCGTATTTTTGCGGACGAAAACCAGGCATTTAATATGGAGTTTTTTTTAATACAGGCTACAGATGTGAACAATGCGGCAAATTACCTGCCCATCGGGCTTCAAATGCTTTTTGCCGTAGGGTTGATTGCCACTATAATTATCCTTTCAAATTATTTAGGTCCTAAAAGAGCTACATCAGATAAACTTCAAAATTTTGAAAGCGGTATCCAGATAAGAGGTAATGCCCGGCAGCCCATGGCGGTAAAATATTTTTTAGTAGCAATTCTTTTTGTGTTGTTTGATGTGGAAGTAATATTTTTTTATCCCTACGCAGTAAATTTTCGGGAGTTGGGTTGGAGTGGCTTTGTAGCAGTATTGGTTTTTGTTTCTTTATTTATAACAGGCCTGGTTTATATATTTAAAAAGAAGGCCTTGGATTGGGAAGAATAAGGTATTGAATATCGAAGATGGAATATTTAATATTCAGGGCATCATTCAATATTAAATATCCAATATTAAATCTTAAATAATTATGTCTCGTCCGGTACAATATAACAATCATATAAAATTTGAAGGAATACCTGAAGGGTATATGGGAGAAGGCTTTATGGCAACAAACCTGGAGAAGGTTGTGAGCCTGGCCCGAAAAAATTCCATCTGGCCTCTGCCTTTTGCAACCAGTTGTTGCGGTATTGAATTTATGGCTACAGCCGCCAGTCATTACGACCTGGCCAGGTTTGGTGCAGAGCGCATGAGTTTTTCTCCACGTCAATGCGACCTGATGATGGTGATGGGAACCATTGCTAAAAAAATGGCACCCATTGTAAAACAGGTTTACCTGCAGATGGCTGAACCACGTTGGGTTTTAGCCATGGGGGCCTGTGCATGTTCAGGAGGTATTTTTGATAGTTATTCTGTACTGCAGGGCATTGACCAAATTATTCCTGTTGATGTATATGTGCCCGGTTGCCCACCAAGGCCCGAAGCAGTGTTGGATGGATTTTTAAAGATACAGGACCTGGTAAATGCAGAAGGTTTAAGGCGTAGGCATAGTGAGCAATACCAGGAGTTGATGACAGGATATGGAATACAATAGAAGCTGTTAGCCGTTAGCTTTTAGTTGTTAGCGGATAACGATTTTCATAATGCATTAGCTAAATGCTAACTGCTAAAAGCTGAATGGTTTTGACAAACGATACAATAAAACAACGACTGACAGAGAAATTTCCCGATCTATTAACGGATTGGAATGAACCCTATGGGATGTTGACCTTTACAGCTCCCAATGATCTTAATTTAAAAGTCCTCCAGTTTTTATATGATGATGCCGAATTGAGGTTCCAGTTTTTAACCGACCTGCAGGCCGTGCACTACCCTGATCAAAAGGGAGCGGAATTGGCTGTGGTATATCATCTCCATAATTTAGTTGATAATGTAAGAATACGTTTTAAGGTATTTACGGATATTCAAAAGCCTGATGTGTTCAGCGCAACGGCATTGTACAATTCGGCAAACTGGATGGAAAGAGAAACTTATGATTTTTACGGGGTGAATTTTGTTGGACATCCAAACCTCATAAGAATTTTAAATGTTGACGAGATGGATTATTTCCCGATGCGGAAAGAATTTCCATTGGAAGACCAGGGAAGAATTGATAAAGATGATGAAATGTTTGGAAGGTAAGCCCCCTCCGCCTCCGCCGCGGCGGAGGAACTTTTGACTCTGGGGGTTTTAGTAGAATGATGTGGGTGTTGGAAAACAGAAAAAAGCGATAAATAATTTTAATCTTTAAAAGCCCCTTTAGGGGTTTGGGGTATGGAACACATTTTATTACCGGAAGGAAGTATAGAAAAGCAGACCACCACGCTTAACCTGGGGCCAACGCACCCGGCTACGCATGGTGTGTTTCAGAATATACTGGAGCTGGATGGAGAACGCATTTTAAAATCTACTTCTACCGTAGGCTATATACACCGTGCATTTGAAAAGATTGCAGAACGCAGGCCACTTTACCAGATCACACCGCTTACCGATAGATTAAATTACTGCTCTTCTCCCATTAATAATATGGGCTGGCATATTACCTGCGAAAAATTATTAGGTTTAAAGCTTCCTAAAAGAGTTGATTACCTGAGGGTGATCATCATGGAACTGGCAAGGATATCTGATCACCTGATCTGTAATTCTATTGTGGGTGTTGATAGTGGTGCTTACTCCGGATTTTTATACCTCATGCAGTTCCGTGAGCTTATTTATGAAATATACGAGGAGATCTGCGGCAGCAGATTAACTACAACCATTGGCCGCATTGGTGGTTTTGAAAGAAATTTTACGCCAAAGGCTTTTGAAAAATTAGAACAATTCTTAAAAGAATATCCAAAGCAATTAAAAGAATTTGAGAACCTGTTTACCCGTAACAGGATATTCATGGAGCGTACCATTGGCTGCGGGCCAATTGCTGCAGAGCGTGCTTTGAATTATGGATTCACCGGCCCAAATTTACGTGCAGCAGGTGTTGATTATGATGTAAGGGTGCATACACCATACAGCAGCTACCAGGATTTTGATTTTACTGTTCCTGTTGGAACAACCGGTGATTGCTACGACCGCTTCCTGGTTCGCAACGAAGAAATGTGGCAGAGCCTGAGCATTATTGAACAGGCATACCAGAAAGTACAGGAATTTAAAGGTGCCGAAGCTGAAGTGTTTCATGCCGATGCACCTGCTTACTATTTGCCGGAGAAGAAAGATGTGTATACCAAAATGGAAGCACTAATCTATCACTTTAAGATTGTGATGGGTGAAGCTGCTATGCCGGTTGGCGAAGTATACAGTTCTGTAGAAGCTGGTAATGGGGAGCTTGGTTTTTATTTGATCAGTGATGGAGGCAGAACACCATACCGTTTACATTTCCGCAGGCCATGCTTTATTTATTACCAGGCTTTTGAAGAGTTGGTAAAAGGAGGCATGTTGAGTGATGCGATAATTACAATGAGTAGTTTGAATTTGATTGCGGGAGAGATGGATGCATAAAAACCCCCTCCGCCCCCTGAAGGGGGAACCTGAGACTTTTGAATTGTTACAGAATAAAATAATTTGAGTGTTTAATTATGAATATTGAGTTTTCAAAAGAAAAATTAGAAAAGGTAAAGGAACTTGTTTCCCGCTACCCGGAGGGCAAGCATAAAAGTGCCTTGCTGCCGGTATTGCATTTAGCACAGGAAGAGTTTGGGGGTTGGCTTGATGTACCAGTGATGGATTATGTAGCTTCTGTTCTGAATATTGAGCCGATTGAAGTGTACGAGGTTGCAAGTTTCTACAGCATGTATAATTTAAGGCCCGTTGGTAAATTCATGTTCGAGGTTTGCCAAACGGGGCCCTGCATGATCAATGGCAGCGATAATATTATTGCATACATCAAAGAAAAACTAAACATTGGAGTTGGTGAAACAACAGCTGATGGTATGTTCACTTTAAAAACAGTTGAGTGCCTGGGCGCCTGCGGCTATGCACCCATGATGCAGCTGGGTAAAATTTATAAAGAACATTTAACCAAAGAAAAAGTAGATGCCATCATTAAAGAATGCAGGGCAAAAGCTAATTAAGATGAAACAATTACTAACCATATTATTTTTAAGCATTGCTGTTTGCTGCCATGCACAGACAGATGAAGAAAAATTAATAATTACTGTAAAGGATTTTCACCAGGCAATGGTTAACAGGAATACGGTTTCTATTAACCAGCAAACAGATAAGGCATTGAGTTACGGCCACAGCAATGGTTGGGTAGAAACAAAAACAGAAATGATAAAGAACCTGGAGACCGGTTATATCAGTTACCAAGGGTATAAAGAAGATAGTATTGCAGTTATAATAAATGGTAATATGGCTAATGTGCGTTTCATAGCTGATATTACCGCAACAATGAAAGCGTCAACAGTTACCTATCATTTAAAAGTGCTGGAAGTATGGGTGAAAAAAGGAAAACGTTGGGTATTGTTTGCAAGGCAGGCGGTTAAGGGATAAAAAATAAACTTGTAAAAGAGTACAATGAAAAAATACGGCTTTTGGGTTCTTTTAATTACGCAGTTTTTTACAACAAGTTTGATTGCGCAAAATTATAAAGAAGAAGCTATAGAGGCAAAGGAGCCTGGTTATGCAGGGTTGATTAAATTAAGTAAGGATAGCAACATTTTAAAATACAATATTTTAAAATACAGGATGCCGCCAATGAGTTATGGTTTTTTAGAAGGGGATGGATAAAAGCTGACATATAAAATAGAAGACATTATCGCATTTCAGGATGAGAATGGTTATTGGTTAAAAGTATATGAACCTGCAGCCAATTCAAAACCGGGTATTGGCAGGCTTTCGTTTGAAGGTTTTTTTGCAGTTAGAATTGTGCGTGGAAAAATAGAGTTGTATACCCTAAAGTCAAATGGTTCTGAGGGTTTTGGAGGCCGTGCCTATTTTATAAAGAAAGGAAGTGTTATTACCGGCGTTGATATATGGGGCGTGAATGTGAAAAACATGATGAGTGACAATAAAAAAATGTACAACAGTATAGATGTGGATGGCAGAAAAAAAATAAAAGAGCTGATTGAAATTATAGAGGAGTATAATAAAAGCAAATAGTTTTTGGAAGAATTAATTAACGAAATTCTACACCGGATTTAGTATATGGGTAAAAAATTATTATTAGAAAAAGCACATGTTGAAGGCATTCGTTCTTACGAAGTATATCGCCGTGAGGGTGGTTATAGAAGTGTGGAGAAGGCATTTAAAATGTCGCCGAATGATATTGTTGAAGAAGTGAAGAAGAGTGGCTTGAGAGGCCGTGGTGGTGCAGGTTTCCCAACAGGCTTAAAATGGAGCTTCCTGGCCAAGCCTGAAGGAGTTCCCCGTCACCTGGTGGTAAATGCTGATGAAAGTGAACCCGGTAC